>NZ_SRLV01000096.1:0-34218 GCF_006518205.1 Myxococcus sp. CA005
CCCGTGGCCTCCAGGCCCTTGCCAAAGCCACCGCCCTCGGCTCCACCGCCCGCCGCTCCGCCTCCGTTGCCGCCGCGCCGTCCGGCCGCCCCCCTGGCCGCCGTGCCCAAGGGCACGGGAGCGCCCGCGTCCCCGAAGGCGCCCGCGTCCCCGGCTGCCGCTGCTGCCCCCGCCGTCCGCGCCGCGCGGGCCCCGGGGAATGATCCATTTGGTGAGCCGCCCGAAATCCGGATGCCCATGGGCGGCTCGCCCGAGGACAAGCTGGAGTACTTCCGGGCCGTGGTCCGCCAGAAGACGGAGACCCTGGCGCGGGCCCGGACGCTGTACGCGGAGCGCGACGGCGAGCTCAACGGCGTGAAGCAGTCGCTGACGCTGGCGCGCAAGGAGCTGGCGGAGTCGAAGGCCAGTGTCTCCGCCTTCCAGGAGGAGCTGGCCCGGGCGGAGGCGGAGTCCCAGTCGCGGCTCGCCAGCCTCCAGGATGAGCTCTCCGCGGTGGAGGCGGACCGCAAGGACCTGTCTCGCGCGCTGGCGGAGGTCGAATCCGATGTGCCGCGCCTGACGGCGGAGCTCCAGGAGGAGCGCGAGGCCCGTGGCGCCGTGGCCGAGGAGCTGATTGGCGCGAAGGAAGCGCTGTCGCTGGCCCAGGACCGCGTGGCGGAGCTGGCCGCGGAGAAGTCCGAGGCCCAGGGCGCCCTGGAGGCCGTTCAGGAGCAGTACCAGCAGGCCATCGCCGACGTGGAGCGGCTGACCTCCGAGCTGGAGGCCGCCTCGGCGGAGAAGGACTCGCTGGGCCTGCGCACCGCGCAGTTGGAGGCCGCGCTGGAGGAGGCCCAATCTGGGCTGAGCGCGCTGGAGAGCGAGAGCGACTGGTCGAAGAGCTCGCTGGAGGAGGCCCAGGGCCGCGCGGGTACGCTGGAGGCCGAGCGCGACGAGGCGCGCAAGCAACTGGCGGTGGTGGAGGACGGGCTGCGCACCCTGCAGGAGCAGGTGGCGGAGCTGGAGCGTTCGCTGGCGCTGAAGGACGCCGAAATCGTGGGCCTGCGCGCGGCGCTCACCGCCCGCACCACCGAGGCCGCGGAGCTGCCCGCGCTGCGTCAGGCGCTGGAGGCGCGCACCGCGGAGCTGGCCCAGCTCAAGGCGAAGCTGGAGGCGGAGGCGGCCAAGGCCGAGGAGCGCTCACAGGCCCTGGAAGAGGGATTGGCACAGGCCAGTGAGCGGGCGCACCTGGCGGAGGGCGAGGCCGCGGCGCTGAAGGAGGCGCTGGAAGCCGCCGAGGTGGAGCAGGTGTCGTTGCGCGACCGCATGGAAGCGGACGCGGCGGCGCTGGGCGAGGCGGTGCAGCAGGCCGAGACGAAGGTGTCCGAGCTGACGGCGGCGGTGGAGGCCGCGCACGCGGACCATGCGTCGTGGAAGGAACAGCTCGCCGCGGTGGAGCTGAAGGCGGCCACCAAGGACGCCGAGCGCGTCGGCCTGGCCGCCCGGGTGTCCATGCTGGAGGCGGCGTCCGGCCAGCGCGAGGCGGAGCTGGTGCGGCTGCAAGCAGAGGTGGCGAAGGCCCACGAGGCGCTGGCGCTGGAGCGTGCGCGCCGCGAGGCGGCGGAGGTCGAGCGCACCGATGCGGAGGTGAAGGCGGCCCAAGCCGAGGCCCAGGTGGAGTCGCTGACGGTGGGGCAGGGCGGCGCCGAGGCGCAGGTGGCCTCGCTCACCGAGGAGCTGGAGGCCGCGCGCGCCGAGGCGGACAAGGTGGAGCGCCTCCAGGGCCGGCTGAAGATGATGGAGGGGGCCTTGGAAGGCGCGAAGGCCCAGGCCGCGGCGGCCGGCAAGTCGGACGCGGCGCGCGCTGCGACCGAGGCGAAGCTGGCTCGCGCGGAGGCGTCGCTGAAGGCCGAGGAGCAGAAGCGGGCCGACGTGGAATCCTCGCTGCGAGCAGAGCAGGAGGCACGGCGGGCGCTCGAGGCGAAGCTGGCGGAGCAGCCGGGGACTCCCTCCCAGAGCGCGGGTGCGCCAGCGGACTGGGAGGCGGAGCGCGAGCAGCTCAAGGCGGACGCTGCCAACCTCAAGCGCAAGCTGGTGGCGGCCGAGACAGCGCTCGAGAACGCGGCGGGCTACAAGGCGAAGATTGCCCGGCTGGAGGCGCAATTGAAGGGCAAGAGGTAGAGGTTTTTCCTTCATGCCTTTCGACGCGCCAGTGGATGCCCTCACGGGAATGCCGGCGGCCCGCTTCGGGCTGTACCTGCATTTCCCGTACTGCCTCGCGAAGTGCCCGTACTGCGACTTCGCGGTGGCGGTGGCGCGGCAGGTGCCGGAGGAGCGCTACGCCCGCGCGGTGCTGGCGGAGCTGGACACCCGGCTGGCCGCCGAGCCCTCGCTCGCGGGGAAGGTGCTCGACTCCATCTTCCTGGGCGGTGGGACGCCGTCCCTGTGGCACCCGCGCTACGTGGCCCAGGTGCTGGATGGCATCGCCGCGAGGCTGCGGGTGGCGCCTGGCGTGGAGGTGTCGCTGGAGGGCAATCCGGAGCGCGCGGACGCGGAGCGCTTCGCGGGCTACCGCGCGGCGGGGGTGAACCGGCTGTCGCTGGGCGTGCAGTCCTTCCAGCCGGAGACGCTCAAGGCGTTGGGGCGCGCGCATGACGCGGCCATGGTGGAAGGGGCCGTGGACGCGGCCCGGAGCGCGGCCTTCCCGGTGGTGGCCATGGACTTCATCTATGGCGTGCACGGGCAGACGGTGGCGCAGGTGGAGGCGGATGCGCGCCGGGCGGTGGCGCTGGCCCCCGAGCACCTGTCCACGTACGCGCTGACGGTGGAGCGCGACGTGCTGGCGGAGGACACGCCCCTGTCGAAGCGGCTCAAGCGCGGTGAGCTGGAGCTGCCGCCCGACGACACCGTGGTCGACATGGCGCGGGTGGTGCGCGAGGTGTACGGGGCGGCGGGGCTGCACCGCTACGAGGTGTCCAACCACGCGCGGCCAGGGTTCAGCTCGCGCCACAACGCGCTGTACTGGACCGGCGGGGAGTACCTGGCGCTGGGCGTGGGGGCCACGGGCATGTTGCTGTCGCCCCAGCCGCACCGGTACGTGAACCTGCGCAGCGCGGAGCGCTACCTCGTGGAGGCGGAGGCGGGGCGGCTGCCAGAGGAAGGCCGCGAGCCGCTGGGCCCGGAGGAGCTCTTCGCGGAGCGCCTGGCCATGGGCCTGCGGCTGGTGTCGGGCGTGGACTGGGAGGCCGTCTGCGAGCGATATGGACAGCCGGTGGAGCCCCGGCGGGCGGAAGTCGCGCGGCTGGTGGCGCACGGCTTCGCGACGCTGCGGGACGGGCGGCTGGCATTGACGGAGAAGGGCGCGGACGTCCACAGCGCCGTGTGCGCGCGGCTGCTCTAGGCGGCGTCCACTGGAACGGATTTCGAGAGGCGTATGAGCAAGTGGATATTGTGGCTGTTCCTCACCCTGCTGACGGGCAGCCCGCTGCTGTCGCTGGGCCTCATCATCGTCATCATCTTCGTGGCGGACCGCTTCACGTGGCAGGTGCTGCCCAGCCCGGTGCGGCTGCTCAAGCGCTTCCAGCGCGCGGGGCAACTGGCGGGCACCATCCTCACCAACCCGCATGAGCGGCGCGCGCGGCACGAACTGGCGGACATCCGCGTGGAGCAGCGCCGCTACGCCGAGGCGGTGGACATCCTCAAGCCCAACCTGGAGGCGGGCGACGAGGACGTGGATACGCTGTACCTGCTGGGCGTGGCCTACCTGGGCGCCGGGGACGCGCAGCGCGGCGAGCTGCTGCTGGACGAGGCGGCGAAGCTGGACCCGGACCACAAGCTGGGCGCCATCGACCTGGAGCGCGGCCGTTTCCGGCTGAAGCGCGGCGACGTGCCGGGCGCGGTGGAGGCGCTGGAGCGCTACTGCAAGGTGCGACACGGCACGGTGGAAGGCCGCTACCTGCTCGCCAAGGCCCTGAGCCGGGCGGGCCGCGGCGACGACGCGAAGCGGATGCGCGACCTGGCCTGGTCCGAATACGTGGTGGCGCCCCGGTTCCAGCGGCGCCGGGAGCGCAAGTGGGCCTGGCGCGCGCGGCCCAGCCGGCCGTTGATGTACGCGGCGGCCGTGGCCCTGGTGCTGAGCCTGCTGGCGTCCATGTTGCCCCGGTTCGTAATAACCCCAGAGGGAGACTACGGCGGCCGCTACGACCATGGCGCGTATGGCGAGCCACCCAGTGCGGTGGGGATGGAGGAGTACCAGGGCGAGTAGCGCTAGGCTCTCGCCCATGTTCCCCACGCCGTCGCAGGTCCTCCGCCAGCGGGAGGGAGTGCTGGCCGATACGCCGTTCCCCCTGCTGCTTCACGCGCTGATGGCGGAGGAGCGCACCTGCACGTTGGAATTGAAGGTGCGCCAGCGGGAGAAGCGCATCGTCTTCGAGGACGGCGCGCCGGTGGCGTGCCAGTCCAACCTCCTCCACGAGACGCTGGGCAAGTACCTGGTGGAGAAGGGCAAGCTGTCGGAGACGGACTACCAGAAGGCGCTGGCGGAGAGCATCTCCGCGGAGGTGCCGCTCAGCGGCCTGCTGGTGCAGAAGGGCCTCATCAGTCCCTTCGACTTGTACAAGCAATTGCAGGCGAACCTGGCGCACAAGCTGCTGGACTGCTTCCGCTGGGTGGACGCGAAGTACCGGCTCATCGCCGACGTGGAGCCTCCGGACGCCAGCGTGCGGACGAACACGGGCCAGCTCATCCTCACGGGGGTGGCCAACGTGATGCCCTTCGACGCGGTGGCCACGCACTTCACCTTCACGGACGAGCGCCGCTTCGGGCAGATGCCGGGCACGGAGGCGGGGCTGAAGCTGTCGTCGAAGGACGCGCGGCTGTTCCAGGCGCTCCGGTTGCGCCCCACCTTCGGTGAGCTGATGGAGCGCACCGGGTTCGACACGGAGGTGGTGCTCCGGCGGTTGTACGCGCTGTGCCTGCTGGAGGTCGCGGGCTTCGTGGAGGACGTGGACGCGAAGGCGGCCCGGCTGAGCGCGGGGAAGGGGACGGCGCCCGCCGCGCCCGCGCCCGAACCGGTGGCGCCTCCGGTGGCGGCGCCAGCTCCGCAGGGGACGCCGTTCTCCGACGAGGACGAGGCGGCGCGCAATGCCCTGGTGAGCGCCTTCATGTCGCACCGGAGCAAGGACCCCTTCGCGCTGTTGGACGTGCCCGAGGACGTGCAGCCGGTGCCGCTGCGCAAGGCCTTCCTGGCCCTGGCGGACCGCTACGCGCCCCTGCGCTTCCACACGCCGGAGCTCCGCGAGAAGGCGGAGGTGCTGCTGGCGGCCCATGCGAAGGCGTTTGGCGCGCTGTCGGACGCGGAGCAGAACCTGCTGTGGCGCAAGCGGCGCGCGGCGCATCGGGAGAAGGACCGGGGCACGCGGCCCACCACGGCCGAACAGTTCCGCATCCGCACGGACTTGCTGGATGCGACGACGCAGTTCGAAGAGGCGAAATTCCGGCTGGCCGCGCGGAACCACGCGGGGGCCTTCGAGTACTTCGAGTACGCCTGCGACATCGACCCGAAGCCGCTGTACCAGGCCTACCGGGCCTACGCGCGCTATCTGATGAAGCCGGAGGCGCACGGACGGCTGGCGCAGCAGGAGTTGCAGGAGGTGTTGCGCCAGGAGCCCACGCTGGAGGAGGGCTGGGCCTTCCTGGGAGAAGTGGCCCAGGGCGAAGGCCAGTGGGGGCAGGCCGAAGACGCGTTTCGCAGGGCGTTCAAGCTGAACCCGAAGAACCGCCGCTACGTCGAACTCATCCAGGAGATTGTCCGGCGGCGCTAGGCAAGCCCCTGCCTGGCTGCCTGCCTGATAGGGTTTGTCTGGTGTTGGGTTTGGGGCCATTTCCAGCCCCTGTGGGTGGCGTCTGTTTGGCGTCTGACAGTGGATGCCATTATTTGCGGGCCGGGAGGGGTCTGGGTTTTCCTTTTTGCGGGGGGCGCTAGGTAGTCTTTGGCGCCATGGGCAGCATTCGTGAGAGGAATCAGTCGGGCCAGGCGGCCGTCGAAGCTGCCATTGTCCTTCCCCTGTTCGTCTTCCTCATCCTGGGCATCCTCCAGCTGGGGCTGATGCACCAGGCGCGGCTGCTGACCAAGTACGCCGCCTACAAGGCTGTGCGGGCTGGGTCGCTGAACAGCGCCAAGGTCGAGGAGATGGAGAAGGCCGCGCTCGCGGTGCTGATGCCGATGCTGAGCGTTCCCGGGCAGAAGGGGGCTTACATCCCCCCGGTGGGAAGCGCGGCGGAGTTCCAGGCCAAGTGGCGTGACGTGTCGGGCAACCAGATTCCCGGTACGTCACTGAAACACGCGCAGGTCACCGTCTGCGGCCCCACGCGGAGCGATGCCGGCGGAGGTGGGCCGGAGCTGGACTTCGATGACCCCCGGAACACCGCGCCCACGGGCTGGAAGGAGAGCCACCGCACCAAGCTGCGCGTCCAGGTGACGTTCAACTACCGGATGATCATCCCCTTCGCGGACTGGGTCATCTACGAATCCACCCGTGGCCGCGAGCTGCAGAAGGAACTGCGAATGTATCGCAAGCCTACCGATCCAAAGAATCAGGGCGACAAACCGGACCGCACGGAGTCCCTCCTGGAGCAGGCGGCTGCGCAGAAAATCTACATCACCCCCATTCGCGCCACCTACACCATGCGGATGCAGTCCAACTTCTTCCTCAACCGGGCAGCCCTCCCAGGGAGCAACGAATGCGTCTTCCCATTCTCCTACAAAGGCAAGGCGCCGTGAGCGCCTCGGCCAGGAGACGCGCACAGCGAGGGCAATCCATTGTCCTGGGAGCGCTGTCCTTCCTGGTGCTCGCGCTGATGGTGACGCTGAGCTTCAACCTCGCACATGCGCTGCGCCAGAAGATGGGTTTGCAGCAGCACAGCGACGCGTTGGCGTACTCCATGGCGGTCCTGGAGGCGCGGTCGCTCAATTACTATGCAGTCAGCAACCGGGCCATCGCGGCTTCCTACGTCGCGATGAACAGCATCCACGCATACATGGTGGCGGCGAGCGTGACGGGTTCGATGATGCGGGCCTCGGAGGCGAACTTCAAGGAGTTCGCAAGGCGCGAGAAAATCATGTGCGGTTGCAAGGGGTGCTACGAGCACTGCTTGCACGCCATTGAAGCGACGAAGATCGCGACCGAGTTCGCCAACGCGGGCCGTGAGTACGACCAGAAGGTCCGTGCCCTGGAGTCCAGCTTCAACGCCGCGATCCGGGGGCTCGACGTCATGGTAGACAACCTGCATGCCTCCCAGCGTGAGGCGCATTCCCAGACGCTTCAGGCCATCCAGGATGGCCGCAGCCATGGCCTGTCGCTCCTGGCGGACTACACCGCGCCGGACGTTGGTGCGCTACCGCAGGCCGTGGGGGGGCTCAACGCGAATGAATTCAACTGCGCGGTGGATGGGATGAACTGCCGGGGGAGCGTGGAGAACGCTTCGCCCGAAGCGCTCGCCAGGGTCATGACGGAAATCTCCAACGCCACCCGTTCTGGCTGGCCGGCGGCACGAAAGACCGCAGCGCGCGGGGTTGCAAAGCCTCCGTACCTGCATGACGACGTCATCCGGGACCTTCGGGACATCGCACAGAAGAAGCCGTACACGGTGACCTCTCACGAGGGAACGGCGAAGTCGGTTCAGGACAAGGGCCAGGTCAACGACGGCGGGAAGAAAGGCGGTAATCAGGGGACGACGGTCGCCGCGCGAGAGGAAGGGGCGATTCGGAATACCTGGGAGCACCAGCTCACGTCGACGACCGACTACGAGGCGGAAGTCTGGAGCGATGCCAACGGCGGTGACCATACCCCGGGTGGCGCGCACTCGGGCTCGCACAACTTCGAGGGCATCAACGCCAACGCATTGTCGGGCTGCGCCCGGTCGGGCAACTGCTTCATGAAGTTCCGAGCCAACCCCTCCTCTGGCAGGGATTGGGGGCAGCCGCGCGTGTACAGCTACCTGACGCGGCGACTCCGGGTCGGCGACCCGAGCCGGGCGCCCTGGGAGTTGAACGCGTCGGCCCAGATTCAACTGGACCATGGCGCGCAGGGGACAGCGACGCTGACGCTCGCGGCGCAGGATGGCGTGGCGCTCTCCAAGGCGCTCGTCTACTACCACCGCTTCGGTGCGAATGGCTGGCGTGAGGCGCCCAACCTCTTCAGTCCCTACTGGCGCGCGAAGCTGCACCCCATCTCATCCGACGAGGCCGCGGAGGTCCTGGAAGCGGCAGGCAACACGGACGCATCCCGGCTGGCGCGGGTCCCGGGGGTGTCCCTGTGAAGCGCGCATCCAGGCGAGGTGCCGCGGCGGTGGAGATGGCGGTGTGCATGCTCGTCATCGTCCCCGTGTTCCTCTACTCGCTGTTCCTCTTCGACCTGCTGCGCCACATGTTGGACTCGCAGGAGACCTCCCTGTCCACGGCCTGGGACTACACCGTCCTGGACTATGAGAAGGAGCCCGAGAGCGTCGCGACGGAGGACGGGGGGACGACGACGGAGGCCTTCTCCGGCTTCGAGATGGCACAGGCCTATTCGCGGTACATGTACTGCGACCACGAGTCGGGTATCGACAGCTACGGCCCAGGAAAGGGTCCGGAGTGCAGCGCCAATCCCGATTCAGAAGACCACCACACGGACGTTGTCGCCCATGCGTGCTGGCTCAACCCTGGCGCACGGCAGGTGTACTGCACCCTGGATGCACAGGCCGTGGGCGCGTACGGAGTCTCACTCCACCAGTCCTTCATGGATACCTTCGGGCGGGGTGGCCTCATCCGTTGTTCCGCGCGTCTGGGCGTCCAGAACTATCTCTTGCCGGAGTCGTTCCTGCCGGAATTCTCCGAGGTGAAGCTGGCCAAGGAGAAGCAGGAGCGGGCCAACGGCATCCACAGAAACGCAACGGGCGAAAATCTCCCGGAGGGCCATGCCCGAGGCGACAACGTCTATCTGCTCCCCTGGGAGCAGATTGCCATCCTCACCGACACCTGGGCGCTCACGGAGCACGCGGACGTGCGGCCGGGCACCGCGGGTGGGCGAGGGATGCACGAGCGCGTCACCCAGCTCTATCAGAACGAGGACAACAGCGGCTTCACCGACATGTCGAGCGCGTCCGAGCGGTTGGTGAACCAGGCCATCAACTCGGGTCTCCTCCATGACAGCCTGAGGCTGGAATCCCAGAGCTACAGGACGCCTGGGGATGATCCTCGCAATCCCAGCCTCGCCATCAAGCCCGACCAGAGTGGTGACGGCGCCGTGGAGGAAATCGAGCAGCAGGGAGGCCGCCAGGGCTACTTCAGCAACGAGTGGCAGGACTGGGGGCGCAACAACAACCAGCGCACCTACGAGGCGCGTGGCAACTGGTACCTGGGTTGCGCGAGGTCGGAGTCGTGCTGATGCCCGTTGCCGCCTCGCGCCCCGTCGTCCGGATTCCCGCGCTGCTCTTCTCCGTGGCGGTGGTGGGCGGTCTCATCGGCTTCTCATGGGAGCACGCTGTCTACCGGGGCAGCGACAGCCATCAGGAATGGAGCCCGCCGGAGCTGGGCACCGAGGTGGAGACATCCTCCCGCGGGTGGGTGCGCACGCCCGCGGAGGAGGCCATCCTCCAGCGGGCACTGGTCCACTTCCCGCCGTACCCCAACGCCACCCGTCCCGAACCGCTCGCAGCCGACTACCTGGGGCCTGGGGCGCCCATGGCGGTGGCGTGGTTCTCCACGCAAGACGCGCCCGCGAAGGTCCTGGAGCACTACACACAGGCGCTGCTCGCCAAGGGGCTGCCGGTGCTGCACCAACGCCACGGAGAGAAGGGCGGCTACGTGGGCTACTGGAGCCCCGCCACGGAAGAGGTGCGGCTGGTGTCCACACTGGCGCAAGGGGGGGAGACGCTGGTGTTCGTCTCCGCCGGCCAGGTGGGCTCCATGCTGGCGCGGGCGGCGGCCGTGCCCGCCTGGCTTCCCGTGCCCGGCGAGCTCGCGGAGACGCGCACCGTGAACTTCAATCTGGAGGGCGCCTCGCACCACGTGGTGACGGGCCAGCTCCAGGCGGACTCGCCGGATGCGGCGGCACGGCGCTACGGTGCCCTCTTCCGTGAGCGCGGCTGGCAGGTGGGAACGCTCGCACCGGTGGCGCCGAACGGCATCGCCTTCGAAGTGCTCAAGGAGTCCGTGAGCGGCCGCGCGGTGCTGCGCGACCTCTCGCCGGGCCCGGGAGTCGAGGTCCAGCTCACGCTGCTACGCCGGAGCGTTGCCCCATGAGGAAGTCCCTGCGTCCGTCGCGGTCCGCCCGCGGCCAGTCCATGGTGGAGTACGCCATCGTCACCGCGGCCCTGCTGGGCTTCAGCACGATGGGGTGGCCCTTCCTGGTGCAGTTGCTCAACGCGCTGCACCGCTACTTCAACTCCATCTACTACGTCATCCAGGCCCCCATCTGAGGCACGGGGGCCTGGGCGCCGCGGTTACGGCGTCACCGTGGTGACGAACTCCGCCTTGCCGCCGGAGACCTTGAGCACCACGGCCTCCTTCACCGCGTCGCGGTTGGCGTCCAGGGTGATTTTGCCCGTCACGCCCGGGAACTCCTTCGTCGCGGCAATCGCGTCGCGCAGCGAAGGGCCGCTCAGGTCCGGCGCGCGCTTCATGGCGTCGATGGTCACCCGCGCCGCGTCGTACGCCAGCGCGGCCACGCTGTCCGGCACGCCGCCGTAGGTGGCCTTGTAGCGGGCCAGGAACCTCTGGAGCACCGGGTCCGGGTTGTCCGGCGAGTAGTGGTTCGCGAAGTAGCTGCCCTCCAGCGCGGAGCCGCCCAGCTCGTACAGCTTGTCGGAGTCCCAGCCGTCGCCGCCGAGCAGCGGCACCTTGAGCCCGATTTCACGCGCCTGCCGCGCGATGATGCCCACGTCCGTGTAGTAGCCAGGGACGAAGACGGCGTCCGGCTTCAGCCGCTTGAGGGACGTCAGTTGCGCGCGGAAGTCCGTGTCGCCCTTGGAGTAGCTCTCGTCGCCCGGCACCTCGCCGCCGAACTCCTTGAACCTGGCGGTGAACACGTCCGCCAGGCCCATGGAGAACGCGCTCTTGTTGTCGCGCAGGACCGCGACGCGGGACAGCTGCAGGTTCTCCCGCGCGAACTTCGCCATGGCGAGCCCCTGGAAGGGGTCGATGAAGCAGACGCGGAAGATGTAGTCGCCCTTCTGCGTCACTTCCGGCGCGGTGGACGTGGGCGTCACCATGGGCACCTTGCCCGCCTGCGCCTTCTCCGCCATGGCCATGGACACCGACGAGGCCGCCTCGCCGAGAATCGCCACCACCTTGTCCTGGGTGATGAGCCGCGTCACGGCCTGGGCGCCTTCCTCTGGCCGGCCCTGGCTGTCGTAGACGCGCACCTGGAGCTTCTTGCCCTTCACGCCGCCCGCCTCGTTGGCCTCGTTCAGCGCCAGCTCGATGCCGTTGCGCGCGGACACCCCGAAGGTCGCCTCGCTCCCCGTGAGGCTGCCGACCTCTCCCAGCAGAATCGTGTTCGAGTCCACCGGAGCGGCCGGTACCCCGGTCGCCTGCCCCTCCGGCGAGGGCGCGGCGGGCGCGTTCTTCTTCTCGCAGGCCACCACGGCCAGGGCCAGGGTCGCGAGCAGCATCAGGGGACGGCGCATCGGCAAGGTTCCTCCGGGGGACGGTGGTGTCACCCTATCCCTCTCCCCCCCGCCCTCCAACCAGCGGCGCTTCAGGGAGGGATTCAAATTGCAATGTGGACTGAAACGGTCCTGATTACATATGAGGTCCTCCGTGGCCCGAGTTTTTTCGGCGCCTGGACCCAGAGAGGAGACACCCGCACCCATGCTCCGGATGAGCAAGATGACCGACTACGGCATCGTGCTGATGACCGAGCTGGCTCGCGCGGAGGGTGACACGCGCACCACCCGTGAGCTGGCGGCGCGCACGCGCGTGCCACTTCCCTCGGCCAGCAAGGTGCTCAAGAGCCTGCTCCAGGCGGCGCTCGTGGTGTCGCACCGTGGCGCCAACGGCGGCTACGGACTGGCACGCCCGGCCCATGAGCTTCCGCTGGCCGAACTGGTCACCGCGCTCGAAGGGCCGGTCGCCCTCACGGAGTGTGGCGTCCACACCTCCGGGGGTGCGCCCTGTGAGCTGGAGTCCGTCTGCCAGGTGCGGGGCCACTGGCGCCTCATCAACGACGCCATTCAGGAGGCCCTGGGGCGGCTGACGCTGGCGGACCTCATCGCCCCCGCGCCCCGCGTGCCAGAGCGCCTCGTGGGCCTGGGGACACCCTCTCGCCCGGCGCCTTCCCCGGCCGCTGGCCACCCCCCTCCCGCTTCCGCGACAGGAGTCCGCTCATGAGCACCGAAACCCTCCAGGAACTGACGCGCCGCCCGTATGCGGCGGGCTTCGTCACCCAGTTGGAATCGGACACGTTTCCCCCCGGGCTGGACGAGGACGTCATCCGCCAGATCTCCGCGAAGAAGGGTGAGCCGGAGTTCCTCCTCGACTGGCGCCTCAAGGCCTTCCGCCACTGGAAGACGATGAAGGAGCCCACGTGGCAGGCCGTCACCTACGCGCCCATCGACTATCAGGCCATCCGCTACTACTCGGCGCCGAAGCAGAAGCCGGTGAAGGCCAGCCTGGACGAGGTGGACCCGGAGATTCTGCGCACCTACGAGAAGCTCGGTATCCCGCTGCATGAGCAGAAGCTGCTGCAGAACGTGGCGGTGGACGCCGTCTTCGACTCGGTGTCGGTGGCCACCACGTTCAAGGACAAGCTGGCCAAGGCGGGCGTCATCTTCTGCTCGTTCTCCGAGGCCGTGCGCGAGCACCCGGAGCTGGTGAAGAAGTACCTGGGCACCGTCGTGCCGTACTCGGACAACTACTTCGCCGCGCTCAACTCGGCGGTCTTCAGCGACGGCTCGTTCGTCTACATCCCCAAGGGCGTGCGCTGCCCCATGGAGCTGTCCACGTACTTCCGCATCAACGCGGCGGACACGGGCCAGTTCGAGCGCACGCTCATCGTCGCGGAGGAGGGCTCCCACGTGAGCTACCTGGAGGGCTGCACGGCCCCCATGCGCGACACCAACCAGCTCCACGCCGCGGTGGTGGAGCTGGTGGCCTTGGACAACGCCACCATCAAGTACTCCACGGTGCAGAACTGGTACCCGGGCGACGCGGAGGGGCGCGGCGGCATCTACAACTTCGTCACCAAGCGTGGCATCGCGCACCGGGCGGCGAAGATTTCGTGGACGCAGGTGGAGACGGGCTCGGCGATTACATGGAAGTACCCGAGCGTCATCCTCAAGGGGGATGACTCGGTGGGCGAGTTCTACTCGGTGGCGCTCACCAACCACATGCAGCAGGCGGACACGGGCACGAAGATGGTGCACATCGGGAAGAACTCCCGCAGCACCATCGTGTCCAAGGGCATCTCCGCCGGCCGCGGGCAGAACACGTACCGGGGGCTGGTGAAGGTGCTCAAGAGCGCGGAGAACGCGCGCAACTACACGCAGTGCGATTCGCTGCTGCTCGGTGACAAGTGTGGCGCCCACACGGTGCCGTACATCGAGGTGAAGAACGCGTCGGCGCAGGTGGAGCATGAAGCGTCCACGTCGAAGATTGGCGAGGACCAGCTCTTCTACTGCCGGCAGCGGGGCATCTCGCAGGAGGACGCGGTGTCGATGATCGTCAACGGCTTCTGCCGCCAGGTGTTCAAGGAGCTCCCCATGGAGTTCGCGGTGGAAGCGCAGAAGCTGCTCGGAGTGAGCCTGGAAGGGAGCGTGGGGTAGGTATGGCGCTTTTGACTGTTCGCAACCTGCACGCCCGCGTGGCGGGCAAGGACATCCTCAAGGGCATCGACCTGGAGGTCGCGCCCGGCGAGGTCCACGCCATCATGGGCCCCAACGGCTCCGGGAAGAGCACGCTGGCCAGCGTGCTGGCGGGCCGTGACGGCTACGAGGTGACGCAGGGCGAGGTGCTGTTCGACGGCAAGCCGCTGCTGGAGCTGTCGCCCGAGGCCCGCGCCGCCGCGGGCGTGTTCCTCGCCTTCCAGTACCCGGTGGAGATTCCGGGCGTGGGCAACATCCACTTCCTGCGCACCGCGCTCAACGCGCAGCGCCGCGCGAAGGGGCTGGAGGAGCTGGACGCCATGGACTTCCTCCAACTGGCCAAGGAGAAGTCGAAGCTGGTGCAGCTCGACGCGGCCTTCATGAACCGTTCGGTGAACGAGGGCTTCTCCGGCGGCGAGAAGAAGCGCAACGAGATTTTCCAGATGGCGGTGCTGGAGCCGCGGCTGGCCATCCTCGACGAGACGGACTCCGGCCTGGACATCGACGCGCTGCGCACGGTGGCGGGTGGCGTCAACGCGCTGCGCTCGCCCGAGCGCGGCATGGTGCTGATTACGCACTATCAGCGGCTGCTCGACTACATCGTCCCGGACAAGGTGCACGTCATCGCGGCGGGCCGCATCGTCCGCTCCGGTGGGCGCGAGCTGGCGCTGGAGCTGGAGGAGAAGGGCTACGGCTGGCTGGGGTTGGACGGTGGAAAGGCCAAGGCGCCGGTGGCGGAGGCGCGGCGATGACGACGGCCCTGGCGCACTACCTGGATGTGGCCACGCGCTTCCAGGCGGCGCCCGAACAGGCGTCCGCGCCGCAGTGGCTCAAGCGCCTGCGCGCAGATGCCCTGGCCCACTTCGAGCGGCAGGGCCTGCCCACGACGCGTGACGAGGCGTGGAAGTACTCCCGGCTGGGGGCCATCGCGGAAGGAACGTTCATTCCACGGACGGATGTGTCCCGGGACACCGCCCACCTGTCGGCGGTGGTGGAGCGGCTGGGCTTGCCGGGGCCCCGGTTGGTGTTCGTGGATGGGCGGCTGGCGCCGGAGCTGTCGTCCGTGGCGGGCCTGCCGCGCGGACTGACGCTGAAGCCGCTGCGGGACGCGGTGCGTGAGGACGGCGAGCTGCTGGAGTCCGTGCTGGGGCAGCGGGCCCTGGCGAACGAGCACGCCTTCACCGCGCTCAACGCGGCGCTGCTGGAAGAGGGCGTGCTGTTGCGGCTGGCACCGGGCGCGCTGAGCGAGGTGCCCGTGCAGGTGGTGTTCCTCACGCGCGGCGACGCGCCGGTGCTGTCCAGCCCGCGCATCCTCGTGGTGGCGGGGGAGAGCAGCGAAGCGACGCTGGTGGAGACGTATGCCAGCGCGGGCCCCGCGGGCTCGGCGGCGACATTCACCAACGCGGTGACGGAGGTGACGCTGGGCGACAACGCCAGCCTCCACCACTACAAGCTCCAGGTGGAGGCGGACGCGGCGCTGCACGTGGGCGCGCTCCATGCACGGCAGGGGCGGGACAGCCGCTTCGCCTCGCATGCCTTCGCCTTCGGTGGGGCCATGGCGCGCAACGAGGTCCACGCGGCCTTCGCGGGCGAGGGTGGCGACGCGACATTGAATGGCCTGTACGTGGGGCAGGGCGCGCAGCACCTGGACAACCGCACGGCGCTGGACCACGCGGTGCCCCGGTGCACCAGCCGCGAACTGTACAAGGGCGTGCTGGATGGTCACTCACGCGGCACCTTCCACGGGCTCATCCGCGTGCGGCAGGACGCGCAGCGCACGGACTCGCGGCAGCAGAACCGCAACCTGCTGCTGTCGGAGTCGGCGCAGGCGGATGCACGGCCTCAGTTGGAAATCTTCGCGGACGACGTGAAGTGCGCGCACGGCGCGGCGGTGGGGCGGCTGGACGCGCAGGCGCTGTTCTACCTGCGCTCGCGCGGCGTGCCCCAGGCAGAGGCGGAGCGGCTGCTCACCTACGCCTTCGCTCGCGAGGTGGTGGAGGCGGTGCCCGCCGGCCCTGTGCGCGCGAACATCGAAGCGCTCCTGGCCTTGAAGCTGCCAGGCGCGGCGCAGCGCGAGGTGACGGCATGAGCGGCTTCGACGTGAATCAGGTCCGTAAGGACTTCCCCATCCTCGACCAGGAGGTGCGGGGCCGGCCGCTGGTGTACCTGGACAGCGCCGCCACGGCGCAGAAGCCGCAGGCCGTCATCGACGCGCTGGTGCGCTTCTATCAGCACGACAACGCCAACGTGCACCGCGGCGTCCACGTGTTGTCCGAGCGCGCCACGGAGGCCTACGAGGGCGCGCGTGAGACGGTGCGCCGCTTCATCAACGCCCGGGACGTGAAGGAAGTCGTCTTCGTGCGTGGCACCACCGAGGCCATCAACCTGGTGGCGCAGACGTACGGGCGCAAGCACATTGGCGCCGGGGACGAGGTGCTCATCACCCAGATGGAGCACCACGCCAACATCGTCCCCTGGCGGATGCTGTGCGAGCAGACGGGCGCCGTGCTCAAGGTCATCCCCGTGGATGACCGGGGCGAGCTGGTGCTGGACGCCGTGGACGCGCTGCTGACGGAGCGCACCCGCATCCTCGCGGTGACGCACGTGTCCAACGCGCTGGGCACCGTGGCGCCGGTGAAGGAGCTCACGCGGCGGGCCCACGCGAAGGGCATCCCCGTGCTGGTGGACGGCGCACAGGCGGTGACGCACTTCCCCGTGGACGTGCAGGACCTGGGCTGCGACTTCTACGCCTTCAGCGGGCACAAGATGTTCGGCCCCACCGGCATCGGCGTGCTGTACGGGCGCAAGGAGCGTCTGGATGCGATGCCGCCCTACCAGGGCGGCGGCGACATGATCCTCTCCGTGACGATGGAGAAGGTGACGTACAACCGGGTGCCGTACCGCTTCGAGGCGGGCACGCCCAACCTGGAGGGCGCGGTGGGGTTGGCGGCGGCCATCCGCTATCTGGAGGCGCTGGGGATGGAGAACGTCGCCGCGCACGACCGGGAGCTGCTGGCCTACGCCACGCAGGCGCTGGAGTCGGTGCCGGGGCTGCGCATGGTGGGCACGGCGCGCGAGAAGTCCGGCGTGTTGTCCTTCATGCTGGCGGATATCCACCCGCACGACGTGGGCACCATCCTGGACCGCGAGGGCATCTGCATCCGCACCGGCCACCACTGCGCGCAGCCGGTGATGCAGCACTTCAAGGTGCCGGCCACGTCCCGGGCGTCGCTGGCGCTCTACAACACGCGCGAGGATGTGGACGCGCTCGTCCGTGGCCTGCACAAGGTCCTGGAGGTGTTCCAGTGAGTGCGTCGGATGACTTGAAGGACCTCTATCAAGAGGTCGTGCTGGAGCACTCCAAGCGGCCGCGCAACTACCGCGTGGTGGAGGGCGCCACCGCGGAGGCGGCGGGCCACAACCCGCTGTGCGGTGACCAGTTGGTGGTGACGCTGAAGGTGGAGGGCGGCGTCATCAAGGACGTGGCCTTCCAGGGCCAGGGCTGCGCCATCTCCAAGGCGTCCGCGTCGTTGATGACGGGGGCGGTGAAGGACCGGACGCGCGCGGAGGCGGAGGACCTCTTCGAGCGCGTCCACAAGCTGGTGACGGAAGGTCCGGAGTCGGTGGACGTGGACGCGCTGGGCAAGCTGGCGGTGCTGTCCGGCGTCAGTGAGTTTCCCGCGCGGGTGAAGTGCGCCAGCCTGGCCTGGCACACGCTGCGCGCGGCATTGGAGGGACGCGGCGAGGCCGTGTCCACGGAGTAGGGGTGGAGGGCCACATGCGAGGAATGATGGCGGTGCTGGAGCGCGACGTGTCCGCGACAATCATCCCCAGCGGGGACCGGGTGGTGCTGCCCGAAGGCGCCGAGCTGCGGGTGACGCAGACGCTCGGCGGCAACATCACGGTGCAGGACCCCTACGGTCAGCTCTTCCGCATCGACGAGAAGGACGGCGGCGCGCTGGGCGAGGAGTACGCCCCCAAGGAGAAGGCCGCCGGCGACCTCAGCGAGTTCAACGAGGAGCAGGTCTGGGAGCAACTGCGCACGGTGTACGACCCGGAGATTCCGGTGAACATCGTCGAGTTGGGCCTGGTGTACGCGTGCAAGGCGGAGCCGCTGCCGGAAGGCGGGCAGCGGGTGGACATCCAGATGACGCTCACCGCGCCCGGCTGCGGCATGGGGCCGGTGCTGGTGGAGGACGTGCGCACCAAGGTGGGCTCGGTGCCTGGGGTGGCGGAGACGCGCGTGGAGCTCGTCTGGGATCCACCCTGGGGGCAGGAGCGGATGTCGGACGTGGCGCGGCTCCAGCTTGGTTGGATGTAGCAGCGGGACGAAGGCCCTCGGCGAGCTGCTTCGCCAAGGGCCGGTGACGTCTCAGCGCAGGGCCAGCCGCCGCGCGCCCAATCCGAGCGCCGCGGTGGCCAGCGTTCCCGCGAGCAGCTTCGGCCACCGGGAAGGCGCTGCCTGGCGCACGGGCACCATCGGCGCACGAGCAGAGACCTCCGGCATCTTCTCCGCGAAGAGCTCCACCATGCCCTTGATGAACGCGAACATCTGTCGCGGTCCCGGGCTGGAGACCCAGTTGCCATCGCGCATCACCGGCTCGTCCACCCAGCGGCCACCCGCGTTGCGCACGTCGTCGCGGATGCCCGGCCACGCGGCCAGCGCCCGTCCCTCCACGAGTCCCGCCGAAATCAGCACCCAGGGGCCATGGCAGATGACGGCGATGGGCATGTCCAGCGCGTCGGCGTCGCGGACGAAGTCGAGCGCGAGCGCGCTTTGCCGGAGGAGGTCCGGGTTCACGAAACCTCCTGGGAGGAGGACCGCGTCGAAGTCCGCCGCCTTCACCTCACGCAGGGACGCGTCCACGCTCACCCTTTTCCCTGGAATGAGAAGGTTCATCCCGCGGATGCGGCCCTTGTGGGGGGACACAATCGTCACGTCGGCGCCCTGACGCTCCAGTTTCTTCACCGGTGCTGTCAGTTCCACCTGTTCGAAGCCATCCGCCGCGAGCACGGCCACTCGCAACCCTTTCAGCTTCTTCATCGCGCACACCTCGCTGTGTCGGAACGGTTTGTCGTCTCGACACTGTGCATTCCCGCTGGGCCCCGCGTTGTGCCTCCCCGGAGGGCGTGCTACCGACGGAGCGCTCTGGAGGTCCTTCGAATGTCCGCCGCTTCCGTTCTCCTCCGCCGTTCTTTCGTCGTGGGTGCCGTGATGCTGCTTTCTCCCGTGGGCTGTGCCACCCAGACTGGGGCTGCTCGCACCGACAGCGAGCAGCCCACCTCGCGTGATGCACCCGCGCCCAAGCCGAAGTGGGGGCTGGTCATCCACGGCGGCGCGGGTGTCATCTCCCGGGAGAATCTCTCCCCAGAGCGCGAGGAGGAGGTCCGCGCCGCGCTGACCCAGTCCCTCCAGGCGGGACACGCGGTGTTGGCCAGTGGTGGCTCCGCGCTGGACGCAGTGAGCGCCGCGGTCCGCATCCTGGAGGACTCTCCGTACTTCAACGCGGGCAAGGGCGCCGTCTTCACGCACGACGGGGTCAACGAGCTGGATGCCGCCATCATGGATGGCACGACGCGCAAGGCGGGGGCCGTGGCGGGCTTGCGGCACGTGAAGAACCCCATCTCGCTGGCGCGGCTCGTCATGGAGCAGTCGCCGCACGTGATGATGGTGGGGGAGGGCGCGGAGGCCTTCGCGAAGTCGCAGGGTGTGGAGTTGGTGGACCCGAAGTACTTCTACACGGAGGACCGGTGGCAGGGCCTCCAGCGCGCGCTGGAGAAGGAGCGCTCGCAGCCGCAGCCATCCTCCGCGCTCCCGGCGGGGTATGACCCGGTGAGCGGGGACCACAAGTTCGGCACCGTGGGCGCCGTGGCCCTGGACCAGACGGGCGCGCTCGCCGCGGCCACGTCCACGGGAGGCATGACGAACAAGCGCTACGGCCGCGTGGGGGACTCGCCCATCATCGGCGCGGGGACGTATGCGGACGCGCGCTGCGCCGTGTCCGCCACCGGCCATGGCGAGTTCTTCATTCGCTACACCGTGGCGCGCGACATCTGCGCCCGCGTGGAATACCAGAACGTGCCGTTGCCGGAGGCCGCCGACGTCGTCATCAACGACGTGCTGGTGAAGGTCGGCGGCGAGGGCGGCGTCATCGCGATGGACCGCGAGGGCAACGTGGCCATGCCCTTCAACTCCGCCGGCATGTACCGCGGCTACGTGGGCGAGGACGGCAAGCCCGTCGTGGCCATCTTCCGGGATGCGGCGGAGGCCGCTGGCGCGAAGTAGCAGCGCACGGAGGCCACCATCCGGGATGCGCCCGGGGGGCCTCCCCGAGCGCGCCGTGAGGCGTCAGTCCCGGCCGCCGCGATGTCCCCCATCGCGGCGGTGATGTCCCCCGCCCCCGTTCCCGCCGGGCGACGCCCGGTGGTAGTTGCCATTGCCCCAGTGATTGCCGTTGTTGCCACGGTAGTGCTGACGCACCGGGCCGGGGCCACGCCGGTAGTGGTTCCCGGGGTGGTAGACGTGGTGGCGCACCGCGGGGTAGCGGCGCCAGGAGTGCGTGAAGTAGTGCGGGTGCCGGCGCGCCACGGTGACGTGCGCGTGGCGGTAGACGGGCACCGTGACACGCACCGAGCCCCGGGTGGCCCAGCCGCCAGCGGAGAAGTACCAGGAGGGCCCGCGGCGCATCCACCGGGACGACACGTAGACGAGCCCAGGACGGGGCGGGGCGGCCCACATGCCGTCCACCCACACGTAGTTGGCGCCGGCCCAGTACCAGTAGCCGGGCGTCCAGACGTAGGAGGGGGCTGGCGGCGGCGGCGCGTGCTCGACGCGGAGCGGCGGAGGCGCCTGCTGCGTGGACAGCTCCTCGCTCGCCACGGCGATGGGAATCTCCACCACCGGGGAGTCATGGCGGGCCCAGCCGCCGGACACCCACCGCCACATCCGGCCATCCGGCTCCCAGTAGCCGTTGATGAACCGGTAGCCGTCCATGGGCGCCAGCCAGGTGCCGGCGTTGAAGCGCCACTCGTCGCCATCCCAGTACCAGTGGCCGGAGGCCCAGACGGCGCCCGTGAAGGGCCGGCCGGAGGGATTCTCGGCGGGGAGCTGGGGCGGGGCGTAGGGCGCCATGGGCGCCGTGTCCTCGTCCTCGAACTCCGTGTCGTCGTACGCGTATTCGGAATATCCAGGCTCTGACGCGGGGACCGGCGCGGTCTGCGCGTGAACCATGGGCGCCGCCAGCAAGGTCACCAGACAAGCCCACCATCGAGGAGTCATCGCGTCATCTCCGTGGGTTACCAGACAGATTCTGCCACCGGCCCCCCTGAGAGTCCCCAGTGCGGGGCCGGTGTAGAAAAAAGACGCGGTGCCGTCCGGCTTTATTCATCCCCCGGCTAGGGCTTCACCAGGACCAGCTCCCGCGTCTGGATGAGGTCCACGTCTCCGGTGAACCCAGAGAACAGCTCGTACTGGCCAGGCATGACGCGGTTGCGTGGCACGCGCAGCGACTCGGTGACGCTGAGCGTCGAGCCGTCCTGCTTCTCGGACCGGGTGAAGCGGCCGAAGGCGTTGTTCGCCTCCAGCGAGGCCTGGGGGTCGGCGAGCTTCCAGCCCTTGGGCATGGACAGCGTCACCTGCGTGCGGCTGGCCTCGGTGGTGTCGATGTAGAGCGGGGTGCGGCGCGTGCTCAGCTGCACGAACCGCCGGCCCAACTGCGCGGGGAAGGTGAGGGGCCCCAGCGCCATCCGCTGGCCGCCCTCCATCCGCCCGAAGCGCGGCACGGTGAACTCGTAGCGGAGCACGAAGGGCGCGCCCACCTGCTCCTGGTTCTCCAGCTTCACGCTCGACAGCGACGCACCGCCGAAGTACCGCGCCACCGCGCCCTGCAGCGCCTGGTTGCGGCTCTCCGCCGACAGTTGGTTGAAGGCCTCGGCAATCTGCGCCGCCTCGAAGCCGGAGTACGTCTCCTCGCCCTGCCCGCTGAGCGTTCCATCCTCGGCGAGCTTCAGCGCCAGCTTCACTTCCTTGCCGGGGGTTTCCTTCAGGGGCGGCGTCTGCACCTTCTGCAACGGGCGGCCGGGTTCGGGCAGCAGCCACGCCTCCCGCCCGCCCATGGCCAGCTCCGGCAGCTCGCCGAAGGGGCCGTAGCGCACGGACGTGTCCACCCACACCGGCTCGCTGCCGGGCACCTCCACGCGCAGCGCCGCGTACGGCAGCAGCGCGTCCTGGGGGAAGGTGTAGGCCGACGGGTCGGTGTTGAAGGTCCGCACCGCCACCACCCGCGAGGGGATGCCCAGCGCGTCCAGGCCGGCCTTCATCACCGTCAGCCGGCTGCCCCGGTCCTGGGCCACCGTGGACGCCGCCGTCTGGCTCAGGCTCGCGTCCCGGCCGGAGAAGCGCTGCATCACCGCCGCGTGCAAGGCCTTCACCGCGTCCAGGCCCGACTTGCCCTCCGCCGCCTTGCGCGCGAAGGCGTCCACTTCCGCCGTGCGCAGCCAGCGCTCCTGGAAGGCATCGCCATAGAGCTTCACCAGGCTCTCGTTGCCCGTGTCGCCCGCGCCCACGATGACGAAGGGCAGGTACTCGTTGGCGGAGGGCGGCGCGTCCGGCTCGGGGATGAACGGCGGCACGCGGCGCGTCTCGAAGTGGAACACCTCCAGGTCGCCGTCCACCTTGGGCTCCGGCACCTTCATCCCGTGCGCGTCCACCTTCATGCCCACGCCCTTGGGCGCCACCACCGTGTACGTCACCCAGGCGTTGGGCTGGTTCGCAATCTGGAAGTAGAAGGCGGACGCCGTGAAGCCCGGCTGCGCGGGGCCGCGCGGAGGCTCCGCGAGCAGGTACTCCACCTCCACGTAGTCACCCACGGCCACGCCGGGCAGGCTCACCGTGTCCTTGCCTTCGATGTTCTCCGGCTCCAGCACCCGGCCGTCCGCCTTCAGCGTGCGCAGCGCCAGCACCTGCGCGCCGCGCGGCACGTTCACCTCGGCGATCTCCTGCACGCCCGACTGCTCCAGCGCCTTCTGCACCGTGTGGATGCGGTTGACGATGCTGCCGTCGGGGTACACGCGCACCGCCGCCGCATCCAGCACGAAGGCCGCCGCGCTGCCGCCGCTGACGGGCTCCGCCTCGTAGGCGCGGATGGCCTCGCGTCCGTCCACGGCGTACGCCTGCAGCAGCTCGCGGCCCGTCTTCGCGCGCTCCTCCGTGCGGCGCAGCGTCAGGTCGTCGCCCGCCATCGCCAGCGCCTTCTCGCGCAGCTTGAGCGCCTCGGCCGGCTGGCCCGCGTACTCGCGCACGTCCGCCATGCGCTTCACCAGCTCCGCGTTGCGAGGCCACACGGTCGCCAGCTTCTGGAGCACCGCGGTGGCGTCGTCGAAGCGGCGCTTGGACACGTAGAGGTTGGCCAGCGTGTTGGCCAGGCTGATGCTGCTGGGGTCGCGGGATTGGAGCTCGCTGTACAGCTTCGTCGCCGTCTCCACGTCGCCGCGCGTGCGCGCGTGTTCGGCCTGGCGCACCACCGTCCCCGGGCAGCCATTCAGGGACGCCGCCAGGGTGTCGCTCCGCTCCGCCGCGTCACGGCGGCGGGCCAGGCTGTACTGGAGCGTCAGCGCCTCGCACAGGCCGGGCTGGGCCTCCAGCGCCGCGGTGAGTGACTCCTCCGCCAGGGCTTCCACTTCCAGCGCCAGCGCGGCGCGGGCGCGCAGCATGAACACCGGGTGACCGGCGGGCTGGGCCACCTCGGACGCCGTCTTCAGCATGTCCATGGCGGAGGTGGGCTGGCCCTCGTCGAGGAAGAGCTCCGCGCGCAGCAACAGCGCCGCCACGTTGCCAGGGTCCTTGGCCAGCACGGACTCCAGGTCACGCGTGGCCCGGCCGCGCGCCACCTTGGACGGCACGGTGCGGTCCGCGGAGGCGACTTCCGCGCGCAGCCACAGCAGGGCCGGGGTGTTGGCGTCCACCGAGGCCATCAGCCGCCGCGCGCCGTCCGCGTCCCGCTGCAGGCCGTCCCGCACCGCCAGCACGACGGCCAGCAGCTCACCGGCCTCCTCGTGCAGGGCCGTCTTCAAGCCCTCCGTGGTGGGGAACACGCCGGGCGTCTCGTCGGAGAACTCGACCTTGCTGCCCCAGGCCTGCGGCGCCGCGCCGGTGGCCGCGCTGAAGCGCACGCCGGACGGGCGCCCGTCCACGCGCAGCAGGGCGAAGGTGAGCAGGCCGGAGGTGCCGCCCTTGATTTGACGCACGACGAAGCGGTGCTTGCCCGCGGGCAACTGCACGGCGCGCGCGGTGACGGTGGTGGTGGCGCGCTCCCAGGCCCGGCGCTCCATCAACGGAGCCCCGTCCATCAGCACCTGATGCGAGGTGCCGCTCACGGTGCGAGCCACATAGAGGCCCGGCTCCGTCACGTCCGCGTCGAAGGCCTGGACGTAGAGGTCGCCCTGGCCGGGCTCGCCCGTCAGGTCCATCCGCCCGTCGGGGGCGCGCACCGTGCGCACCGGCAGCGGACCGAAGGCGCCGGTGAGGGGGCCCGCCAGCGAGCCATTCTGACTCACGGGCGTGCGTTCGTCCCAGGCCAGCACGTGGAAGGGCGAGAAGGGCCCCACCAGCGAGACTTCGCTCACCCCGCCCAGTTGCTGCATCGCCGCGTCGCGGGCCTCCGCGTCGCCGCGCACCACGGCCACCGACATCCGCGCGCCGCGCATCAGATAGGCGGCCTCGCCCGTCGCGCCCGCCGCCAGCGCTCGCTCCACGCCGAGGAGGATGTCGTCGTCCAGCGCCCGCGACGTGCCCACCGAGTCCAGCACGTGGCGCGCCGCGACGGCCGCCAGCGGGTGCGTGGGCGCGCGCGCCACCAGCTCCAGGGATGCCGTCAGGGCGCGGTCGGGACGGCCCGCGCGGCGTGCCATCAGCGACTGACCGGCCAGCGCGTAGACATCTCCCGCGTCGCGGGCAATGGCGTCATCGAAGCGCTGTTGCGCCAGCAAGGCGTCACCCGCGACGAGCAAGGCATGGAAGCCCGCGAACGCGAGCGTGCGGGCCTGTTGGGTGCCCTTCTGCGCCTGCTCCGCGGCGGTTTCGAGGACGCGCGGTGTCGCCGTGGAAGTGGAACGGTGGCAGCCCGTGAGGGCCGTGACGAGTGCGAGCGCGGCGAAGCCGAGTCGAATGGTGCGCATAGGAGGAGCCAGGGATAGTGCAATCCCTCGGCCGTGGCCATATTCCCCTGCGCTGCAATGTCCGGGGCGCGTGCTGCCGGACGCTCTACCTCCGCTTGGGAGGGCTCTTCACGGGGGCCTTAGCGGGCTGCTTCTTCGGGGGAGGCGGCGGAGCAGGCCGCTTGGCGGGCACCGCGGCGACCACGGCCTTCGCCACCGGCACGTCGGGCACGGGCGCCGTCGTCCCCGGAGGCGGCGCGCGCCGCACGGTGTAGAGGAAGCCCTCCGCGCGGCAGGTACCTTCGATGCAGCCGAAGGCGGGCACGGGCGCGTCCCCGAAGTGCTCCATCCAGCCCGGCCCCAGGTTGAGCGGCTCGCCAATGGCCCGCTGGTCCTTGCCCTTGCCGACGTAGCCCTGCATGACGCCGTCCGCGTCCACCCGCAGCTCCAGCGCGGCCTCGCCCTCCGGCGACGCCAGGCCCAGCATGGTGCCGCGGCGCTCGCCCAGGGCCCACTCGAGCCGCAGCGGCGCGCCCGCGCCGTCATGGATGAGCGCCACATAGCGGCCCGTGCTGCCCTGTAGCAGCAGCGCGGCCGCGGGGGCCTGCAGCGACGGCCCGTAGAGCATGACGTAGGCGCGGCGCTTCCAGGTGTCCGGCGGCGCGTCCGCACGCACGCGGGCGCTGAGCACGGCGATGTCGCCGTCCAGCCCCACCACGTCCACGCGGGCACGGCCCACGCGCGACTGCGAGCGCTCCTCCACGGGCGGGAAGATGATGGCCTTCTCCTCCGCCTCCACCGGCCGTCCGGCGACCAGGAGCGACGGCGCGTCCGGGCCGTGACCCACCGACACCGTGCGCTTCTCGGAGCCTGTCTCCAGCCGGCCGGGCATGGACCGGGGCGATGGCGGGCCCAGGTCCGCGTTCAGCGCGGCGCCGGGCTGCGGCGGCACGGGCTTCTCCCCGCTGCGCAGCCACTCCCGGCCCAGCACGGCCAGCGCCGCCACCACCAGCAGCACGGCCGCGGCCTGCAGGGCCATGCGCACCACCTTGCGCACACCCTGGCGGACGCGCTGGAGGTGCGTCAGCTTCACCGGCGCCAGTGACGGCAGGCTGCCCGGGACGAGCAGCTCCAGGTCCGCGATGAGCGTGGTGACGGAGGGGTAGCGGTCCTCCGGGTCCGGCTTGAGGCACCGCGTGACGATGGCGTCCAGCCGCGAGTCCAGCCCCGGCTTGCGCCGCGACGGCGGGTCGAACGTGCCCAGCGGCACCTCGCCCGTGAGCCACTCGTAGAGGATGACGCCCAGCGAGAAGATGTCCGCGCGCGCGTCCGCGCTCTTCGCGTCCACGCGCTGCTCGGGCGCCATGTACGACAGCGTGCCCATGGACACGTGCGTGGACGTGAGCGCGTAGCGCGAGGAGGGACTGGCATCCTCCAGGAATGACGCCAGGCCGAAGTCCGACACCTTGGCGATGCCGCCGGCCTGCTGGTCCAGCAGGATGTTCTCCGGCTTCAGGTCCCGGTGGATGACGCCGCGGCCGTGCGCGTACTCGATGGCGCGGCAGATCTGCAGCATGCGCCGCAGGGCGCCCATGACGTCCAACTGCGGCTCGCGAATCAGCTCCCGCAGCGACGGGCCGTCCACGAACTCCATCACCAGGTAGTACGTGGTGTCCGTCTTCCCCTTGTCGACGATGGAGACGATGTGGGGATGGCTCAGGGCGGCGAGCGCGGCGGCTTCCTTCTGGAAGCGCGCGATGAAGGACGGGTCCTTCGCCAGCTCGGGATTGAGGAGCTTCACCGCCACCGTGCGGCCTAGCGAGAGCTGGGTGGCCTTGTGGACCTCCCCCATGCCTCCGCTGCCGACAAGCTTGTCGAGGTGGTAGCCGCTGATGATGTCCGGCGAGCGCGGACGGCTGATCGCGGTGGGGTCGATTGAGGACATGGCGGTGAGCGAAGGGGGCGGCCAGGGTAGCAGAAACCCGGCGTTGGAAATGTCCGCTCATGCACGGGTCGGCATTGCCCCCCGGCAAGCCGCCAGGCGCCCCGCCCGCCTGCCGTTCAGGGGCCGGACACTGGGGTGCGGCTGACCGCCTGGCGCAGGCTGTTTCGGACCTGGTCCAGGGAGGAGCGCATCTGCCCATGTCGGACGGACGCCGCCACCGCGCGCGCCAGGGACTTGAGCAGCGTCACTTCCTCCGGCTTCCAGGCGCGGGGACGGCGGCAGTCCTCGAAGGCCACCATGCCCCACCACTGCTGCCGGGAGGGGTTGATGGGGCATAGGAGGATGGACTGCGTTCCCTGGCGCTCCAGCAAATCCTTTATCGTCGGGGGCGCGTCACGGGTGGGGCACGCCACCACCATGCCGGCCTCCAGCATGTCCACCCAGCCCGGCGCGAACTCGCGGAAGGAGAAGGCCCGCATCACCGGGTTGGCCAGCGGCGACGGCGTGGGCGGCTCCGCCCAGGCGTGGCGCATGTCCGTGATGAACCGGCCGTACGTGCCCTGCACGCGGTTCTCCAGGATGTACGCGCGGTCCACGCCCAGCGCGTGGCCCACCATGCGCAGCGCCTCCATGCCGGTGCTCGGGCCCAGGCCCTTCTCCAGCAGCAGCTTCGAGGCTTCCGACACCTTCGAGAAGGCTTCGATCATTGGTGCGCTCGTTTGAGTTCCGTCCCTATCCGGGACAGTCAGTGATTCTCTGAAGTCATATTAAGCAGGTTTCTTCTATTTCTGTCAAATCTCACGTTCACTGGACGGATTGACGGGTGTGCGAAAGTCCTGACCCGGATGGGTTTTCTCGGACCTCGATAGACGTTTCGAGAGGGCATCTCAGAAATCGAGGCAAAGCGGGTTTTTATGGACCCGCAAATGCAACGGGGGTACCTCCCTTGGAAGAGGTACCCCCGCGTGCCGGCTATAAAGCCGTAAATCTTGATTACTTTGCTTCGGAAGCGGAGGTGGCCTTGGTGGCCTTCTTCGCCGGCTTCGTGGCCTTCTTGGCGGGCTTGGCCTCGGGGGCCGCCTCGGCCTTCGCCTCTTCGGCCTGGGGCGCCTCGGCGGCCTCGAGCTTGGCTTCGACAGCGGCGGGCTTGGCTTCGGCAGCGGGCTCGGCGGGGGCCGGGGTGTTGGCGAACGCGGTGGCGGCGGCGAGGAGGGCGGCGGCGAACACGGTCTTCATGAAAAGCTCCGTTGACGAACGACGGCGCGAGATTGCGCCGTCCCAGCGAGCGAGGGATTGAGCAGGCGGCGTGCCAGCAGCGTTGTCAGAGGGAGAGCAGGTATCTTGCGGGGATGTCCGTGGGGAGAAACTCCGCAGTTGGAGCTCCGACAATGGGGGCAGGCTCCCCAGACGGGCAGTTGCTGCTTTGACGATGACGGAGCACTTGAGCAAGCTGCGCGCGTCATCTGGTTGCAGGGTGTCGGCCCAGCACCTTCGCCGCGCATGTCGCGCGGTCATGGTGTGGGAGAGATGGTCCATGCGGTTCCTCTGTTTCGCGACAGCGTTGGCCGTCCTGGGTACGGGTTGCGCGACGGGTATTCCGCTCGAGCGACTGGAGGCCCAGGTCCTCGAGGCGGACCGGTGGCGTCGCGAGTACGAGGCGGAGCGGGAGCGGACCGAGGCGTTCGCGCTGCGCATGGCCCAACTGGAGTCCGCGCTGGAGCGGGTGCTGCTGGAGCGCGCGGAAGCGGAGCAGGCGCGCGCGGCGCTGCTGGAAGAGTTGGTGCGCACCGAGGCGGACCGGCACGCGCTGGAGGAGCACAACACCCAGTTGCTGGCGCTGGAGCGCGAGGTCAACGAACTGAAGGAGCTGAAGGAGATGCACGAGGAGCTGTCGGACGTCTGGTACGAGTCCGCGCTGGAGCGTGCACGGCGGCGGTTGAACAATCCGCCCCAGCCGGCTGCCCCCCCGGCGGCCGGGAACGTCGCCCCGACGGCGCCCTGAAGTCCCGCCGGACGCGCGGCGCTGGCCCCGTGATAGAGGAACGGCGTGGCGAGCTCCCGCATCCCCATCCGCGGCTACCGGGCCGGCTTCTTCTTCGTGGTCGTCCTGCTGTCCGCCGTCACTGCTTTCACGTTGTGGACGGAAGTCCGCACGGGCAGCCAGGTGGACGGGTTGGTGCAGGAGGCGCTGGAGCGGGCCGGCTCCATTGGCCGCATCCGCGTGGACGCGCTGTCGCTGGAGGCCGCCATCGAGGCGCATGTCCGCGCCACGGGTGACGCCGAGCGCCGCGCCGCGGACGCGGTGATGGAGCAGATCCTGGCGGACATCCGCGCCTCGTCGGAGGCGTACACCCGCAACCTCCCGCAGGGCGAGAAGGCGCTGTGGTACCGCTTCAACGCCGCGTGCCAGGGGCTGGCGGACCAGGTGCGCGCGGCGGCCATCTTCTCGCAGCGCCGCGAGGCGGAGCGGGCCCGGCGCCACCTGGCCGAGCGCATCCGCCCGTTGGCGGCGGAGCTGGACGCGCTGGGCGGCGCGCTGGAGGAGGAGAATGCGGCCGAGGCACGCAGGCTGGTGAACCGGTTGGAGGACCTGCGCGTGCGCAACACCGCCCTGGGCGCGGGTGCCACGCTGCTGGCCATCCTCCTGTCGTCGCTGGTGGGCTGGCGCGTCACCTCGCTGCTCAAGCGCCAGGAGGCCATCATCCAAGGGCAGTTGGAGGAGCTGGGCCGGCACAACCAGGAACTGGACGCCTTCACTCGGCGCGTGGCGCACGACCTCATCTCCCCGCTGGCGCCGCTCAAGGGCTACCTGACGCTCATCCGCCGCACCGGCGCGGTGAACGACGCGGGCGCGCTGGAGATGCTGGCGCAGTGTGAGTCCAGCGCTGTTCGCATGGGCGAGCTCATCGAGGCGCTGCTGCGCTTCTGCCGCGCCGGTACGCGCGGCGAGAGTACGGTGGGTGAGCTGGACACGGCCGTCACCACCGTGTTGCTGGAGGTGGCGCAGACGGCGGCGGCGCAGGGCGTGGCGCTGGAGCGGGAGCTGGAGCCCGGCGTGGCGGTGGACTGCCCCGGACAGTTGTTGCAGGTGAGTGCGCGCAACCTGCTCACCAACGCGGTGAAGTACTCGGCGGGCCGGCCCGACCCCCGGGTGAAGGTGCGCGTGGCCACCGAGGACGGCATGGCCGTGCTGGAGGTCGTGGACAACGGCATCGGCATGGCGCCGGGCACCCAGGCCTCACTGTTCCAGCCCTTCTTCCGCGCGCCTGAGGTGCGCGGGCTGCCGGGCCACGGACTGGGGCTGGTCACCACCAAGCGCGTGGTGGAGGCGCACGGCGGCACGCTGGTGGTGCGCTCGGAAGAAGGAAAGGGAACGCACGTGGTGGTGCGCTTCCCCCGCGTGGTGCGCCCGGCGGCGGGCACCAGCGGTTCTCAGACAACGACTGCTTCCGCCGGAATGCGCAAGGTCGGAACATGAGCTCAGCCCGCATCCTCGTCGTGGATGATGACCCGCAGGCCCGCGATTTGCTCCAGCGCTTGCTGGGGCCGCTGGGGGCGGTGACGCAGGCTCCGGACCCGCGCCGCGCCACCGAGCGCATCGCGGAGGGCGCCTTTGACCTGGTCCTCACGGACATGGCCATGCCCGAGCCGGGCGACGGGCTGAAGGTGCTCCATGAGGTGAAGGCGCAACTGCCGGACACGCCCGTGGTGGTGGTGACAGCCTTCGGCAACATCGAGGGCGCGCTGGACAGCATCCAGCAGGGCGCCTTCGACTACCTGGCGAAGCCCTTCGACGTGGACGCGATTCTGCGCGTGGCGCGCCGGGCGCTGGAGCAGAAGCGGCTGGTGGAGGAGAACCGCTCGCTGCGCCAGCAGGTGGAGCGCGGTTCGCTGATGCTGGTGGGCCGCAGCCCGGCGCTGCTGGAGGTGTACAAGCACGTGGCGCGCGCGGCGGCCAGCAACGTGCCAGTGCTGATTACGGGCGAGACGGGCACGGGGAAGGAGATGGTGGCCCGCGCGCTGCACAAGCGCTCGCCGCGCATGAACGGGCCCTTCATCCCCGTGGACTGCGGCGCGATTACGGAGTCGCTGATGGAGAGCGAACTGTTCGGCCACGCGAAGGGCAGCTTCACCGGCGCGTCCGGCGCGCGGCGAGGCGTCTTCGAGGAGGCCAGCGGCGGCACGCTCTTCCTGGATGAGATTGGCGACGTCGGCATGAAGGTACAGTCGCAGCTCCTGCGCGTGTTGCAGGAGGGCGAAATCCGCCGCGTGGGTGAGAGCGTCCCCGTCAAGGTGGACGTGCGCGTGGTGGCGGCGACGAACAAGGACCTCAAGACGCGGGTGGCGGAAGGCCTCTTCCGCGAGGACCTGCTGTACCGCCTGGACGTGGTGCACCTGCACCTGCCACCGCTGCGGGAGCGGAGCGAGGACATCCCCGCGCTGGTGGAGCACTTCGCCGGGCGACATGCGCGCGGCGGCGTGCGGCCGGTGGTGACGTCGGAGGCGAACGCGCGCCTGGCGGCCTACGACTGGCCGGGCAACGTGCGGCAGTTGGAGAACGTGGTGGCGCGGGCGCTGGCGCTCAACGTGACGGGCGTCCTGGGGCCCCAGGACTTCCCGGAGCCCATCGGGGATGCGTCCACCCCGAAGATGGCGGGCCTGGCGGGCGACATGCCGAGTCTGGCCGAGCTGTCCCGCCGCTACGCCGCGCAGGTGCTCCAGCACGTGGGCGGCAACAAGAGCGAGGCGGCGCGCCTGCTCGATGTGGACCGCAAGACGCTCTACAAGCTGCTGGAGGCCCCGGAGGCCGAGTCGTAGCGCGCGCGGCGGACGTCAGTTGCTGACGCCGAGCAGCTCCCGAATCTGCCGCAGCATCTCGATTTCGGCCGCGTGCACGCTGCCGTCGCTGGCGATGAGCGCCTTCGCCTCCTGGATGACGGCGGCGGGGTTGGCGCGCAGGATGCCCATGTTCGGCGGAGGCAGGGGCTCGTTGTTCTGCAGACAGCGCGTCAGCGCGGCCAGCTCCTGCAGGGGCACGCTCATGCCTCGCGCGGTGTCCAGGATGTGCCGAATCTCGGAGTGCGCGACGCGGCCATCGACGGTGGCGACCTGGAGCAGCAGCTTGAGGACTTCGACGTGGAACTGTTCGGGGCTCATGTCCCGCTAGGCTGGCTTTTCCTGGGACGCCCGTCCACCTATTGACGGCGTCAGCGCGCGGCGGAGCACCGAGTGGCGGTGCTCGAAGAGGCGCCGGATGAAGGCCTCCGCCAGCCGGCCGCCGAAGCGGGGCTCGAAGTCGAGCTGGTCGATGATGTCGACGCCGGCGTGCGCTTCGATGATGCGGCGCTCGTGCCGCCACTGACGCATCGTGCTCATGGGGGACTCCTCGACGAAGCGGCGTCCCGGCTCCAGCTCGCGCAGCGTCACGTCGGACCAGCCCACCGGCAGCACGCCGCCCAGCAGCAGCTTGCTGCGGAACAGCGGTTGGCCAGGCTCGAAGGGCACGTCCTCGAGCCTCGCCACGCCCGGAGGCGCCGTCATCCGCAGATACGGGTGCATCTCCGTGGAGATGCCCTTCATCGACGTCACCCACGCCCAGGCTTCAGCGGGGGTGACCTCCACGTACGATTCGAAGCGGAGACTGCGGGTTGCCATGACGCCCCCGGTCCGCGTGTCACCACGCGGTGTGACGGTAGTCCTTGAAGAAGTTGCCCCAGACGTACTCGCCGCTGTTCTCCGAGGCGATGATGGGGTCCACCACCCGCGCCGCCCCGTCGACGATGTCCAGCGGTGGCTGGAAGTCCAGCTCCTGCACCTTGCGCTCCGCGTGCTGCGCGGGGTCCTCGTCGGTGACCCAGCCGGTGTCCACGGCGTTCATGTAGATGTTGTCGCGGGCGTAGTCCGGCGCGGAGGTCAGCGTCATCATGTTGAGCGCCGCCTTCGCCATGTTGGTGTGCGGGTGTTTGTCCGTCTTCGTCCCGCGCGAGAAGCTGCCCTCCATCGCGGAGACGTTCACCACGTGGCCGGGGGACGAGCGGTCCCTGAGCATCAGCGGCTTCAGCTTCCCGACGAGGATGAAGGGCGCCACCGCGTTGATGAGGTGGACCTCCAGCATCTCCGCCGTCTGGACATCGGCGAGCCGCAGTCGCCACGAGTTCATGTCCCGCAGGTCCACCTGCTGCAGGTCCGCGTCCAGCCGGCCCTGGGGGAAGAGGGCGCGCTCGTCACCCTCCTGCTCCAGGTTGTAGGGCAGCATGGACAGCGCGGCGGAGGAGTGGATGCCCAGCGCCGGGTCGCTGCTGCGCCAGGTGGTGGCCAGCTCCGAACCGCCCGCGTTGCCCGCGCCCAGGGCGGCCGGTTGCACCGTGGAGACGCAGGCGTCATGGCCCGCGAGCAGCGCGCGCGCCGCCGCCGGCAGGTCGTCCGCGCGGCGCATCTCTCCCGGCAGCAGGTGGCCGTAGAAGCCCGGCGGCCGGCGCACCGTCTGCGCGGCGTTGTTGATGAGGATGTCCAGGCGCTCGTGCGTCTGCTCGATGTACTTCGCGAAGAGCTCCACGCTGGGCGCGTGCCGCAGGTCGAGCCCGTGGATGTGCAGCCGGTGCGCCCAGTCCGCGAAGTCCGGCTCCTGGACGTAGCGCTTCGCGGCGTCGTTGGGGAAGCGCGTGGTGGCGATGACGCGCGCGCCGGAGCGCAGCAGCATCAGCGAGGCCTGGAAGCCAATCTTCACCCGGGCGCCGGTGATGAGCGCGACCTTCCCATTCAGGTCGGCGCGCTGGGTGCGCTTGGCGTAGTTGTAGTCCGCGCACTCGATGCACATCGCGTCGTAGAAGTAGTGCAGCTTGCGGTACTCGGCCTTGCAGACGTAGCAGCGGCGGGGCTGCTCGAGGATGCGCTCTGGCCCGGGTTCCGAGGGAGGCGGCGGGGGCAGCGCCGGCACCGTGAAGATGGCGGAGCGACGCAGGGTGCGAATCTCCGTCGTGGCGCGGATGGCGCGGTCGTGCTCGCGCTTCGTCTTCTTCCTGTCTCGGCGCAGCGCCTTCGCCATCCGGGACTTGGTGTCGCGGTCCGGGTGCAGCACGCGGCCCGCGGCGCTCAGGAAGGCGATGCGGTCCTCCTCGGGGAGGCCGGCCAACAGGAAGCGGTCCTCGCTGATGGCCTCCAGGAGCTGGGTGATGCGGCGTACCTCGTCCAGGGACAGGGGGGCAGCGGGCAGCGCTTCGGGAGCAGGGATCGGAGCAGTCTCGGCGAGCTTCATCTCCCCCGCTCCATATCTTCCGAAGGGGGCGGGTGGAAAGAGG
>NZ_SRLV01000097.1:0-32278 GCF_006518205.1 Myxococcus sp. CA005
GCCCCCTGCCCTGCCCCCCGAGCGCGAGCACGCCAGCGCCCTGTCCTTGCTGGGCATGCTCCAGCGAGAGGGCCGCTTCGTGGACTTCCTCCAGGAGAACGTCTCCGCCTTCTCCGACGCGGAAGTGGGCGCGGCGGCGCGCATCGTCCATGAGGGCTGCCGCAAGGTGGCCCAGACCTACCTGACGCTGGAGCGGGTGCTGCCCCAGTCGGAAGGGGACTCGGTGCCGGTGCCCGTCGGGTTCGACGCCCAGCGCATCCGCCTCACCGGCAACGTGGCGGGCCAGCCGCCCTACAACGGAATCCTGCGTCACCACGGTTGGATGACGACGGCGGTGAAGCTGCCCACCGTCAGCCCGGCCATCGACCCGCGCGTGCTTGCTCCCGCGGAGGTCGAGCTTTCCTGAGCCGGCCACCACGACCTCACAGCGCGAACAAACCCGCGTCTTCCAGGAGTTCTCGTCCGATATGGCCCGCTATTCCATTGGCATCGACCTGGGCACTACGCACTCCGCAGCGTCCTACTTCAATCTGGAGGAGGGCAAGCCCCGCGGCGGCGCGCAGTCCATGCTGCCCGTCCCCCAGTTGACCGCGCCCGGCACCGTCGAGGCCCGCCCGCTGCTCCCCTCCTTCCTCTATCTCCCCTCCGAGCAGGAGTTCCCCGCCGGCAGCCTGGCGCTGCCGTGGAAGCCGGAGGCCAGCACCCTGATGGGTGAGTTCGCCCGCACGCACGGCGCCAAGGTGCCCACGCGGCTGGTGGCCTCCGCCAAGAGCTGGCTGTCCCACCCCGGCGTGGACCGGCGCGCGGCGCTGCTGCCGTGGCAGGCCCCCGAGGAGGTGCAACGGGTGTCGCCGCTAGACGCCTCCGCGCGCTACCTCCGCCACCTCAAGGACGCGTGGGACCACACCTTCGCCCGCGAGCGCGAGGAGTCCGACAACGCCCTGGCCGAACAGGACGTCATCATCACCGTCCCCGCCTCCTTCGACGCGGCGGCGCGCGACCTGACGCTGGAGGCCGCCAAGGCCGCGGGCATCCCCAACATCACCCTGCTGGAGGAGCCCCAGGCCGCGCTCTACGCGTGGCTGGAGGCCATGGGGGAGAACTTCCGCAAGCAGGTGCAGCCCGGCGCGGTCATCCTCGTGGTGGACGTGGGCGGCGGCACCTCCGACTTCTCCGTCATCACCGTGCGCGACAACGCCGGTGACCTGGAGCTGCTCCGCGTGGCCGTGGGCGACCACATCCTGCTGGGCGGCGACAACATGGACCTGGCGCTGGCGCACACGCTGAACCAGCGCATGGCGGCCGAGGGCAAGAAGCTGGACGCCTGGCAATTCAACGCCCTCACCCATGGCTGCCGCCAGGCGAAGGAGGCGCTCTACGCCGACCCGTCCATGGAGCGCGCACCCATCTCCATCCCCGGCCGGGGGTCGTCGCTCATCGGCGGCACGCTGCGCACGGAGCTGACGCGCGAGGAGCTGGACCGCGTCCTCACCGACGGCTTCTTCCCCGTGACGCCCGTCACCGAGCTGCCGCGCACCGCGCGCCGCACCGGCCTGGCGCAGATGGCGCTGCCCTACGCCCAGGACGCCGGGGTATCCCGTCACCTGGCCGCCTTCCTCACCCGGCAGGCGCAGGCGCTCGCGTCCAGCCCGGACGCGCCGGTGGACGTCAGCGGCAAGGCCTTCCTCCACCCCACGGCGGTGCTCTTCAACGGCGGCGTCTTCAAGGCCGGCCCGCTGAAGGCGCGCGTCATGGAGGTGATCAACGGCTGGCTCACGGCGGATGGCGGAGCGCCCGCCGAGGCGCTGGAGGGCGCGGACCTGGACCTCGCGGTGGCGCGCGGCGCCGCCTATTATGGTTGGGTGCGCCAGGGCCACGGCCTGCGCATCCGCGGCGGCACGGCCCGCGCCTACTACGTGGGCGTGGAGACGGCGATGCCCGCGGTGCCCGGCATGGAGCCGCCCGTGAAGGCGCTCTGCGTGGCCCCCTTCGGCATGGAGGAAGGCACGCAGGCGGACGTCCCGCCCCAGGAGTTCGGGCTCGTCACCGGTGAGCCCACCCGCTTCCGCTTCTTCTCCTCTTCCCTGCGGCGCGACGACAAGGTGGGCGTCATGCTGGAGGACGTCGACACCGAGCTGGCCAGCGGCGGGCTGGAGGAGCTGGCTCCCATCGAGACGACCATGCCCGGTCAGCCCTCCGTCTTCAGCGACCTGACGCCCGTCAACCTCCAGGCGGCGGTGACGGAGGTGGGGACGCTGGAGCTCCGGTGCCTGGAGAAGGATGGCCCCGGGCGCTGGAAGCTGGAACTCAACGTCCGCATGAAGGAGTAGAAAGCCATCCGTCAATCGGAGGCGTATGCGAATCGTTGGCATCGACCTGGGCACCACCCATTGCGCCGTGGCATCCGTGGACCCCTCGCGGGGCGCGGGTGCCCCCGTGGAGGACTTCGCCCTTCCGCAGCTCGTCCGTCAGGGCGAGGTGGCCCCGCGGGCCCTGTTGCCCTCCACCGTGTACGTGCCCGCCGGCCACGAGCTGGCGGAGGGTTCGCTCACGCTGCCCTGGGGGGATGACGGCGGCCCGTGGGTGGTGGGTGAGCTGGCCCGCTGGCAGGGCGCGCGCGTGCCGGGGCGGCTGGTAGCCAGCGCCAAGAGCTGGCTGTGCCACCCGGGCGTGGACCGCTCCGCACCCATCCTCCCCTGGGGTGCGCCCGCGGACGTCCAGAAGCTGTCCCCGGTGGACGCCAGCGCCCTGCTGCTGACGCACATGGCTCGCGCATGGGATTACGCGCACCCGGACGCGCCCCTGTCGAAGCAGGAGGTGGTGATTACCGTCCCCGCCTCCTTCGACGAAGCGGCCCGCGCCCTCACGGTGAGCGCGGCGCGCAAGGCCGGCCTGGAGAAGTTCACCCTCCTGGAGGAGCCCCAAGCGGCCTTCTACGACTACACCGCGCGCCACCGGGCGGACCTGGAGCAGACGCTCTCCAACGTCCGGCTGGTGCTGGTGGTGGACGTGGGCGGCGGCACCACGGACTTCACGCTGGTGCATGCGGGCCTGTCGCCCGAAGGCCCCATGCTGCGGCGACTGGCCGTGGGCGACCACCTGATGCTGGGCGGCGACAACATGGACGCCGCGCTCGCGCGCCGGGTGGAGGAGAAGCTCTTCACGGACGGCCGCCGCCTGTCCGCCACGCAGTGGACGCAGGCCATCCAGGCCGCGCGCACCGCGAAGGAGGCGCTGCTCGGTCTCGCCCCGCCGGAGAAGCACGGCGTGTCGCTGGTGAGTGGCGGCAGCAAGCTGCTGGGCGGCACGTTGTCCACGGAGCTGACGCGCGACGAGGCGCAGGCGCTGGTGCTGGACGGCTTCTTCCCCCTCACCACCCCCGCTGACAGGCCACGCCGCGCCGCGCGAATGGCGCTTCAGGAGCTGGGCCTGCCCTACGTGCAGGACGCGGCGGTGACGCGGCACATGGCGGCCTTCCTCGCGCAGCACGCGGCGGCGGGCTTCGCGGCGCTGGGCGAGACGGCGCCAGCGGAGGGCGCCCTGCCCCGGCCGGACGCCATCCTGCTCAACGGCGGCGTGTTCAACTCGCCCCAGATTTCCGAGCGGCTGGTGGAGGCCCTCTCCGCATGGTGGCCGAACGCGCCGCGCATTCCCCTGCTGCGGCACGAGTCCCTGGAGCTCGCGGTGGCCCGGGGCGCCGCGTACTACGGCCTGGTGCGGCGCGGTCACGGCCTGCGCATTGGTGGCGGCGCGGCGCGTGCCTACTACGTGGGCCTGCAGCGCGCGGCGGACAGCGCCGAGCAACCCGCGCTGTGCCTCATCCCCCGCGGCTTCGAGGAAGGCCAGAAGGTCGACCTGGGCGAGCGACCCTTCTCGCTCACCCTGGGCCGGCCGGTGCAGTTCCAGCTCTACTCCACCACCAGCGACCGCATCGACAAGCCCGGCGATTTGGTGCCGCTGGCGGAGGACCTCAAGCCGCTGCCGCCCATCCACACGCTGCTCAAGGGCGCCTCCAACAAGGTGGCGGAGGTGCCCGTGCACCTCCAGGCGGCGCTGACGGAGATTGGCACCCTGGAGCTGTACTGCGTGTCCAACGTCGCGGACGAGCGGTGGCGCCTGGAGTTCGAGCTGCGCGGCACCGGCGGCTCGCACGAGCTGACGGTCACCGAGTCCATGCCCGCGCGCTTCGTCGAGGCGAAGGACAACATCGAGCGCGTCTACGGCAACAAGCCGCTGCCCATTGGCCCCAAGGACGTGAAGCAGCTCGGGCGCACGCTGGAGAAGGCCCTGGGCTCGCGTGAGACGTGGCGCGTCCCGGTGCTGCGGGAGATGTGGAGCACCCTCTTCGCGGGCGCGAGCAAGCGCCGGCGCTCGGAGGACCACGAGCGTGTCTTCTACAGCCTCACCGGCTTCAGCCTACGGCCGGGCTTCGGCTACCCGCTGGACGGCTGGCGCGCGGAGCAGACCTTCGGCCTGTTCGACGCGCTGGTGCAGCACCACACGGACAAGGCGGTATGGACGGAGTTCTGGGTGATGTGGCGCCGCATCGCGGGCGGACTGGACGAGGCGCGGCAGCAGAAGCTGTACGCGTACCTCCAGCCCCACCTGGCGCGGAAGGTGCCACCGGACGCGCCGCCGCCGGGGAAGCTCAAGGGCATCCAGCCCGAGGGCCTGGAGGAGATGGTCCGCACGGCGGCCTCGCTGGAGCACCTGCAACCGGGTGACAAGGCGGAGCTGGGCCGGTGGATTGCCGCGAGGCTGAAGGCCGAGGCGAAGTCCGGCGGACCGTGGGCCTGGTCCCTGGGGCGGCTGGGCGCGCGCGTGCCCCTATACGGCAGCAGCCACAAGGTGGTGGACGTGGACACGGCCGAGGCCTGGCTCACGCTGCTGCTGGAGTTGGACCTGCGGAAGATTGACGGCGCGTCCTTCGCGGCGGCGCAGCTCGCGCGGCTCACGGGAGACCGCACTCGCGATCTGGACCCGGACCTGCGCGAGCGCACGGCCCAGGCCCTGCTGGCGGCGAAGGCCTCCGAGACCTGGGTGCGAATGGTGCGCGAAGTCGTGGCGCTGGAAGCCGCAGACGAGGCTCGCGCGCTCGGGGATACGCTCCCCGCCGGTCTGCGGCTGTCGTAGGACTGGAAGGAATGCTCCCGCGGGAGTTGGACCTGGAAGGTCCAGCCCCCCGGGAGCTGGGACGGCGACGGCGGCTCAGCCCTGCGCGGCGGCGACAGGCACGGCGGGGGATTCACCCGCTTCGGGGCTCGCGGCGGCCGGCACGACCTGGAGCACCGGGGCCGCCTCTTCCACCGGCGCGACGGCAGCGGCGTCCTTGCCCGCCTTGGGCTTCTTGCTGCCCGCGCCCGAGCGACACGTGCGGCACCAAGGCTGATTCCGGATGGCGCCATCCGCCATCTTCCGCAGGCCGAACTGCGCCAGCGGCTTCAGCGTCTTGCACTTGATGCACATCAGCGAGATGAGCACCTCTTGGCCATCCGCGTCGTAGACGGCGGACTTGCGACGCTTGCGCGGCTGGCCCTGCCCCGGTTCACGCTGCTTCGCCTTCTCAGGCGCAGGCGGCGCCATCATCGGGGTCACTTTGTAGAGCATGTCGGTTCCTCCAGCTCACGGGAGTCCACCCACGCAGGCCCTGGGCCACCTCGGAGTGGACACTCGCAGGGACTAGAGTAGGACCTCCGCTTCCCGTTGGAAACTGATCCCAGGCCGAAAAATCGGCCCCCGGCGCGATTTCTGTGTCCTTCCCCTGGGGTGAGTCCTTTCGTTCACCCCCAGCGGATCAACCGTCGTCCGAATTTTCAGCCGGGACGCTCTCAGCGCGCCTCTTGCTGACACCCTGCTACACCCGTGTAGCGGACACGTCCCAAGTCGGGGGCCTCCAGCGTGCCGCCCCGGGCTTTCCCGTAGGCGACGAGCGCTTCGCGCAGGTCGAGCCCGTCGACGGGGGTCATCTCGATGCGCTCCGGTGGCACGGTGCTCAAGAGGGGCTCAAGCCCGTCACCGCCTCGCGCCAGAAAGTCCGGGAGGGCCACCCGGTACATCTTGCGGGAGTCCACCACGAGCGGCTGACCGCCGGCGAGGGCCACTCCCGAGAGCCGCCCAGGCCCCGGGCAGCGCTCCAGCGTCACCTCGAGGCCGGAGACGGCGAAGACGGAGCCCATGTCGTTGCCATAGGCCAGGTGCAGCAACCGCGACAGCTCGGGGCCCGTCAGGGTGGCCACGGCCACCGTGTTGTCGAAGGGCAGCACCTCGAACACCTGACCGAAGGTGAGCGGCCCCGCGGCCAGGTCGGCCCGGACGCCGCCCGGGTTCATCAGCCCCACGTCCGCATTGGCCGACGCACGCAGCACGTCCGCCACCAGATTGCCCAGCACGCCCTCCTCCGTGTAGCCGCGGGCCAGGGGCGTGGCCGCCACGAGCCCCAACTGGCGATTCTGCGCCTCCCGTGCCAGCTCCAGCGCTGGCGCCAGCAGCGGCGCCACCTGCGCGTCGGGCACCACCGGCTCCGCCATGAACGACGCGGGCTCCAGGCGCACCTGGGGCTCGTTCCGCAGGCGGCGGCCGTCACACGTTCCCTGGGTGGCGTCCACCTTCGCACAGAGGGGAATGGCGGCCTGGATGCGGGAGCGTTCGGGCAGGATGCGGCGACTGTCCGGGTCCACGAACAGCTCCACCACGCCCAGGGAGCGCGCCAGCCCCGTCGTCTCGATGATGGGCACCTGGGCGAAGAAGTGGCCCATCGTCTGGTGGGTGTGTCCCGCCACGATGGCGTCGACCGTGCCTGGCGGCAGGCGCTTCAGCATCGACAGAATCTCCGCGTCGCCCTCGTCGCAGCTCGACGTGTCGCGGGGGTTGCTCAAGTCCGCGCACTTGCCTCCCGCATGCGCCACCACCACCACCACCTCCGCGCCGCGCGCGCGCAGGGAACGGGACGCTTCCAGCGCGGCGGGCGCCAGGGGCAGGAAGCGCAGGGACGACACGTTGGCGGGATTGGTGACCTTGGGGGTGTCCTCCGTGGAGAGCCCGATGATGCCCACCTTCACGCCCTTGACCTTCATCAGGTACGTGCCGTCATTGCCCGTCCAGGCGGGGCGCGCGCCGGTGGAAGCGTCGCGGAGGTTCGCCGACAACATGGGGAATCGCGCCTGGCCGATGCGCGCCTTGAGCGCACCCAGCGCATCATCCCCGGGCCGCTGCGCCATGGAACCCGGCCCCACAGGGCCATAGTCGAACTCGTGGTTGCCAATGGCGGCCGCGTCCACTCCCAGGTGGTTGTACACGTCGATGACGACGGCCCCTTCCGTGAGGTTGGAAGGCAACGTGCCCTGGAACATGTCGCCCGCGTCCAGCAGAACCACGCCCCCCGGGTTGGCCGCGCGCAGCCGCGCCACGTAGGCCGCGAGCGTGGCGGCGCCGCCCTCCTCCACCACCTGGCCGTCCTTCAGTGGCGTGCGATGAGGCTCCACCTGTCCGTGGAAGTCGTTGATGCCCACCAGGGTGATGTGGATGGGCTCCGGCGGCGCGCCGCGGGTCCAGAAGCCGGAGCACGCGGAGGTGGCCCCGCACGCCAACGCGAGGGCGATGAGTCGAAAGAAACGCATGAGGGCGCGCACTTCAGCGCGGCGCGCGCCCGCTGGCAACGCGCTTCAGTCGCGACGGCGACGCCCCACCCGCACCAAAGCGAGCAACGCGAACGCAGCGGTGGCCGGCACGGAGGCCGAAGCACACGAGCAGCCCGACTCGTCGGGACGATTGCCCGGACCTGGCGCGGGCCCCGGACCACCGGAGCCACCTCCGTCCCCCGGGCCACCGTCCGTGCCCCCGTCCGTCCCCCCGTCCGAATCGAACCGCGTGTCGATTCGCAGCGCGGGGTCGAAGGCCTCGGCGACCGCCGGCCAGCGCGCGTACAGGAAGCGCTGCGGGTTCGAGAACGCGTCACTGCCCACGAAGAGCCCGTCGGGATACGTCGTACCCAGCGACGACGCGGTGACGGCGAGGGCCACTGGGTCATTCGCCCGGATGACGCCCCCATCCTCGTCCGCCAGCCGGAACGAGCCCACGAGGGTCCTCGCGCGCCGCTCATAGACGGCGAACGCATCCGCGCCCGTGTCCGCGACCAGGATGTACCCTTCGCCATTGCGCGCGCGGTACAGCGCGACCCGGCCCACATTGGCGGAGAGCCCGCCCGAGCCCTGGATGGAGAGCTGCTGTCCGGTGGCGCCCGCGTCCGCTGCCGCCGGATAGCGCCACAGGCCCTGCCCCTGCTGGGTGACGAACAGGGAGTCCGACGCCTCGTCCACGGCCAGACCCGCGATGGGCCCCGTCGTGGCGAGCGTGCGAACCAGGGTGGCCGTCACGCTCCCCGTGTCCCCGGCCAGTTCGTACTGCCGGAGCACGCCCGTGGACGTGCCCGCGAACACATAGAACCGGCCCGAGTCCTCGTTTTGATAGAGCGCCACGGCGGAGAACTGCGTCCCCGTCAGGAAGCCCGCGGCGCCAATCCGCTCCACCCGCTCCGCGCGGTCGGGGTCCGCCGTGTAGGCCGCCAGCCCGTTGAAGTTGATGCTGGCCGCCACCACCAGGGTCTGCTGCACCCCGGACAGCGGGAAGCCGTCCCGCACGGCCACGGCCGACATGGGGCCATCCGTGAGCTCCGCATCCAGTTGCTCGCCCCCCAGGCCGAAGGTGACGAGGCCCGCGTTGGGGCTGTTGTAGGCGGTGAGGAACAGGCTGCTGCTGGGGGCGCCGGGACTCACCCAGAGGGCCACGTCCTGGAGCACCCCGCCGGTGATGGACGGGGCGGGCTCGGACTGCGCCGTCGGCGACACGGAGACCTGCGCGGACACCGGAGTGCCCAGGAGCAGCGCCGCCAGGGCCAGGGGGGTTGGGTTGCGCATGACCGCCTCCAGATTGAGCGATGAGAGCGCCCTAACTTGGCACGAGGCGTCAGGCTTTCAAGTAGGAAGCGGCCGGGAACGGTTGGCGATGAGTGACAGCGTCGGCTAGAAAGTGCGTCTTCCAGCCAACACAGAAAAGAACATGGCGACCAAGCGCGCACTCATTACGGGCATCACGGGGCAGGACGGCAGCTATCTCGCGGAGCTGCTCCTTTCGAAGGGCTACGAGGTGCACGGCATGGTGCGCCGCTCGTCGGAGGAGAAGTTCGAGCGCATCCAGCACCTGCACGGGAAGATTCAGCTTCACCAGGGCGACTTGCTGGACCAGTTCTCGCTCGCGGCGTTGCTCAACCTGACGAAGCCCGACGAGGTCTACAACTTGGCGGCGCAGTCCTTCGTCCCCACCAGTTGGAACCAGCCGGTGCTCACGGGTGAGTTCACCGCGCTGGGCGTGACGAAGATGCTGGAGGCCATCCGCCACACCCGCCCGGAGGCGCGCTTCTACCAGGCGTCGTCCAGCGAGATGTTCGGCAAGGTGCTGGAAGTTCCGCAGACGGAGGACACGCCCTTCTATCCGCGCAGCCCGTACGGTGTGGCCAAGGCCTACGGCCACCACATCACGGTGAACTACCGCGAGTCCTTCAACCTGTTCGCGGTGAGCGGCATCCTCTTCAACCACGAGTCGCCGCGCCGGGGCCTGGAGTTCGTCACGCGCAAGGTCACCTACAACGTGGCGCGCATCAAGCTGGGCCTCCAGGAGAAGCTGCCCATGGGCAACCTGGACGCCAAGCGTGACTGGGGCTTCGCGGGCGACTACGTGGACGCCATGTGGCGGATGCTCCAGCAGCCGCAGGCCGAGGACTACGTGGTGGCCACCAACGAGACGCACACCGTGCGCGAGCTGGTGGAGATTGCCTTCGCGCGCGTGGGCCTGGACTGGGAGAAGCACGTCTTCATCGACCCGGCCTTCGTGCGCCCCGCCGAGGTGGACCTGCTCATCGGTGACCCGGCCAAGGCGAAGACGAAGCTGGGCTGGGAGCCCAAGGTCCGCTTCAAGGAGCTGGTGGAGATGATGGTGGACGCGGACCTGGAGCGCGTGAAGGCGGGGCAGCGGTAGATGCGCATTCTGGTAACAGGCGCGGATGGCTTCGTCGGCCGGCACTTGTGCGCCCTGCTGCGCGCCGCCGGCGACGAGGTAGTGGAGGCCCACGGGCCGCGCGGTGAGGGCATCAACAGCAACGCCCTGCACTTCGACGTGGCCAATGAAGCCTCGGTGAAGGCGGCGGTAGCCGAGGTGAAGCCCGAGGGCATCATTCATCTGGCGGGCTTCAGCTCGGTCGCGAAGAGCCACCACAACCCGTCCCGGGTGTTCGCGGTGAACACCATGGGCGTGGTGCACCTGCTCACCGCGGTGCGCGAGAGCGTCCCGAAGGCGCGCGTGGTGCTGGTGGGCTCCGGCGAGGTGTACGGCCCGGTGCCCGAAGGCACGCGCGCCACCGAGGACACCCCCGCGGTGCCCCTGAGCCCCTACGCTGCCTCCAAGTCCGCAGCAGAGCTGGCCGCGGTGCAGTTCCACCGCAGCTACGGGCTGGAGGTCGTCATGGCGCGGCCCTTCAACCACCTGGGCGCGGGGCAGGACCCCACCTTCGTGGTGCCCTCGTTCGCGGCGCAGATTCGCGCCATCGGGCTGGGCACGGTGGACCCGGTGCTGCGCACGGGCAACCTGGATGCGGTGCGCGACTTCTCCCACGTCCGCGACGTGGTGGAGGCCTACCGGCTGCTGCTCGACAAGGGTGAGCCGGGGCAGGCGTACAACATCGGCAGCGGTGAGGGCCGCACCATCCGCAGCCTGCTGGAGGAGATGCTGTCGCTGGCGGGTGTCAGCGCGCGCATCGAGCTGGACCCCGCGCGCCTGCGGCCCTCCGACATCCCCAGCCTCGTCGGCGCTCCCGACAAGCTGAAGGCGCTGGGTTGGGTCCCGAAGCTGACCGTGGCGGACGCGCTGCGCGATGTGCTCGGCCCCCGCGTGCCCGGCGCGGCGTGAGCAAGCGAAGGCGCGCGCGTGTCCCCAAGGATGCGCGCGCGTCGGAGGCCCGGCTGGGCGACCGATGCCTCGCCAGCTTCGATGGGACTGGCGTCGCGGGCCCGCGATTCCGAAGTGAATGGCCTCATGACGAGGTGATGCGTCAGGCGTCCCTGTTCACTGAAGCGCCGCCCAGGCCTGAAGCCGCCGCTCCAACGCCGTAAGGGTCCACAGGTCCGCCGGATTGTCCGGCCGTACCTGGGCCAGGTCCCGCTGAAGCGCCTCGCGCGCCCCCACGACGCCCCACTCCGACAACACCCGCAGCGCCATCAGCGAGTGCTTGCGCGCCACCAGCGCGAGCAGCACCGCCACGACGCGAGGGCTTCGCTCGTCGGCCAGCCGCTGCACCGCCTCGTGACGCACCTCGGGCGTGGAGTCCGGCGCCTCCAGCACCTCGGCCAGCGAGGTGAAGCGCGCATCATCCAGCAACGGGCGCGGGCCGGGCTGCGGCTCCCAGTGCTCGACGGTGACGTTCGTCCGGCCCAGGCAGACGCACTCCCGGCGCACGCCGTCATCACCGAAGAGGTCCATGATGCGATCTCTCGACGGCGTGCCCCCCACGAGCAGTTGCCCCGCACGTTGGGAAAGCGTGGGTGACACGCCGAGCAGATGGACGCGCAGCACCGTGGCCTCGGCCGCGGCGCTCTGCCCGGTGGAGGTACGGGGCCACTTGAGGAAGACCTCCGCCATCCCCCGCTCCTGGACATACCAGCGGTACTCCAGCCACACGGCGCTGGGGCGGAGGGCGAAGCGGGCATCTTCCTGCTCGCGGAGCCGGGGGGCGCCTTCCGCAAGCCCGGTGAAGCAGCGTTCCAGCAGGAGCAGGGCGTCGGAGAGCGTCATGAAGGTGGGCAGTGTAGCGACGTTTGTCAGGCCGCTGGGCCGCCAACGTTCGTGTACAATCAACACCATTTCCGAGGTCGCCCATGAGCGAAGCAGAACAACAGCGGTTCACCTTCTTCTGGCAGGCGCACTCCCCCTTCTCCCAGTGGCACCCTTCCGACTTCACCGTGGACGGCGTGCGCTACGTGTGCGCGGAGCAGTACATGATGGCAGGCAAGGCGCGGCTCTTCGGTGACAACGAGGCGCTGGCGAGCATCCTGTCATCGAAGTCGCCCAAGACGCACAAGGCCCTGGGCCGCAAGGTCCGCGATTTCGACAACACGCGCTGGGAGAAGGCGCGTGAGCGCATCGTCTACGAGGGCAATCGCGCGAAGTTCACCCAGAGCCCGGAGTTGTTGAAGGCACTCCTGGCCACCGCGGGAACGGAGTTGGTGGAAGCCAGCCCCGTGGATCGCATCTGGGGTGTGGGGTTGGATGAGGAGGACCCGCGCATCCTTCACCCCGCGAAGTGGCGAGGACTGAACCTGCTGGGCAAGGTCCTCACGAAGCTGCGCGAGGACCTGCTGGCGGAGGGCGTCACCGAGGCGTCCTCCGCTGAGTCGTAGGGCTCAGAAGTCGTAGCGCACGTGAGCCTGGTCCGACAGGACCAGGTTCACCGTGCCCGAGGTCTTCCCGAACTGCGCCCCGAAGAGCTGCGAAACCGAGGACACGTCGAAGCGAGGAGTGGCCCGCAGGAGCGCCTTGCACCGGTCGTTGTTCCCATTGTGCACCAGCACCAGGTTCGCCACGGGCGTGCCATCCGCGCCCTGCTGGAGGTTCCCATCCCAGGCCAGCGAGTACGTGTGCTCGGCGCAACCTCCGCCATGCATCACGGCCAGCGTCAGGATGCCACCGTCCACCTTGGCGCTTCGGACATTGATGGGGTCCTTCGGCTCGGGATTGGGCGTCACCACCAGGGGCTGGACGACCGCTTTCGCCTCACCTTCCTCGGCGGGCGAAGTCTCGGTGGCCTGCGTGTCTTCAGGGACCGGCGCCGTCGCTTCTGCGCTGGCTTCGGCCTCGGCGGGTGGCGGCTCCGCCGGAGCAGCGCCTGTCTCCTGCCGGCTCGCACAGCCCGCGAGCAGTCCGCACAGCATCACCCCACTCCAGACGAGCTTTCGCATACGTCTCCTTATCGCCGCAGCGCGGCCTCGTACGCCGCCAAGGTACCCTCGGCGGTCCGCTTCCAGGTGAACTTCGCGGCCTGCGCCTTTCCACGCTCCCCGAGCGCCCGCCGTTCCTCCGGCGAGTGAAGCAGCCGGTCCAACGCCCTCGCGAGCCCGTTCGCGTCGTCGGGCCCCACGCTCAGCGCGGCGTCGCCACAGACCTCCGGCAGCGAGCCCGCGGTGGAGACGATGGTGGGCGTCCCCAGCCGCATCGCCTCCAGCGGTGGCAGCCCGAACCCCTCATAGCGAGAGGGGAACACGAACACGGCCGCGCGGCGCATCAGCTCGTAGAACACGGCGTCGGACTGATAGCCGAGCGAGCGCACCTCGAACCCCTCCGAGCGCAGCCGGGAGATGCGCGCCTCCACGCGCCCCGCGCCGAACCAGCTCTGTCCCGCCAGCACCAACGAGGCAGGCCGGCCCCGCAGTCGCAGCCGCTCCAGCGCATCCAGCACCAGGTCCACGTTCTTCCGCACGTCGAGCGAGCCCGCGTAGAGCACGTACTCCTTCGGCAGTGAGAGCGCGCGCAGGAAGTCCTTGCTGGTGTCGTCCAGGACTGGCGCATGGACGTGGTCCACGCCATTGGGCACCACCACCGTGCGCGACTCCGCTTCCGGATAGCGGGCCAGCAGGTCCTGCCGCGTGCGCTCGCTCACGCACACCACCTGGTCCGCCACCATCAGGCTGCGCGACATCCACAGCCGGAACTGCCAGCGGAACGCGGCCGACACCGTCTCCGGCATCAGCAGCGGAATCAAATCGTGCACCGTCAGCACGTACTTCATGCCGGGAGCGCGGATGAGGGGCAGGTTGAAGTTACCGTGTGCGTGGTACAGCAGCGCATCCGAGCGCTGGAGCACGCGCGGCAAGCCGCCCAGCGTCCAGGCGGTGCGCCCTGCCTTCGCGCGAGGGGCCTCGCCGGATGACTGAGCCCCTACGCGGGTGAGCTGGACGCCGAGCGCCTCGAGGGCGGAGGCCAGGCAACGGGTGTACAGGCCGATACCGGTGGTCGGCTCGTCCCAGAGTGTCGCGTCGAAGGCGATAGGTCCCATGGACACGGTGCGCCTCATAGCACGTGCGTGTGATAGGCAGGGCCCACATGGCGATCCACCAGTTGATACCGAGCTTTGTCCCCGGCGACGCCACCGGGCAGGCCGCGCTGCACCTGCAGCTCCTGCTGCGCCGCATGGGGCACGCGGGCGCGCTGTATGCGGACGAGGTGGGCCCGGGGCTCGAAGGGCTGGCCAGCCCCGCGTCCGCGCTGCGTCCCGAGCCCGGTGACCTGGTCCTCTACCACCATGGCATCGCCTCCCCGCTCAGCAGCCGGCTGATGCACCTGCCCTGCCGACGCGGCATCGTCTTCCACAACATCAGCCCCGCGCGGTTCTACGAAGGGCTGCCGCTGGCGGACGCGCTGGTGGCGGGACGGGCCCAGCTCGCCGCGATGGCCCCCTTCGCGGATGTGGCCATCGGCGTGTCGGACTTCAACGCCGCCGAGCTGCGCGTCGCGGGTTACCGCAACGTCCACACGGTGCCCCTCTTCATCGAACCGGAGCGATTCTCCCGCGCCAGCGCGGACGCGAAGATGCTCCAGCGGCTCGAAGGTCCAGGCCCCGTGCTGCTCGGCGTGAGCCGGGTCATGCCGCACAAGCGCTTCGAGGACCTGCTCGCGCTCCACCGCGAAGTCCTGCGGTTGCGCCCCCAGGCCCGCCTGTTGATGGTGGGCGGCTACGAGCCGGGCAGCCGGTACTTCCGCATGCTCCAGCGCGAGGCGCGCGGCCTGCGCGGCGTGAGCTTCCTGGGGCGCCTGAGCCACGCGCAGCTCGTGGCCGCGTACCGCTCCGCTTCCGTCTTCGTCTCCATGAGCGAGCATGAGGGCTTCGGTGTCCCCCTCATCGAGGCCATGGCCGCCGAGGTGCCCGTGCTGGCCTACGCGGCCGCCGCGGTGCCGGAGACCCTGGGCGGCGCGGGCGTGGCCTTCGACCAGAAGCGCTTCGCCTTCCTCGCGGAGCTGGCGGTGGACCTGAGCGAGGACGTCTCCCTGCGCGGGCCCGTCATCGCTGGACAGGCGCGGCGGTTGGAGCACTTCTCCGCGCCTTCCGTGCAGACCGCCTTCACGAAGGCACTGGAAACGGTGCTCCCCCGCCCCACGCCCACGAAGTCCCGGAAGGTTCCGGAGCGTCCCCGGGTGGCGATGGTGGTGCAGCGCTACGGCGAGGTGACGGGCGGCGCGGAGAAGCTCGCCGCGCAAATGGCCGAGCACCTGGCGCCGCACTGGGACCTCACCTTGCTGACGACCTGCGCGAAGAACCACCTCGTGTGGGACAACGCGTTTCCGCCCGGCCCCGACGTCGTGGACGGCATCAAGGTGTTGCGCTTCCCGTCCACGCGGGTGCGTAACATCCGAGGCTTCAACGGCCTGTCGCGGCAGGTGTTCGACAAGAGCAACGAGCGGCTGCGTGAAGAGCAGTGGGTGGCCGAGCAGGGCCCCATGTGCCCCGGCCTGCTGCACCACCTGGCCACCGAGCGCGACGCCTACGACGGCTATCTCTTCTTCACCTACCTCTACGCGCCCACGGTGTGGGGACTGCCGCTGGTGGCGGACCGGTCCCTGCTGGTGCCCACCACACATGATGAGGCCCCCGTCCGCTTCGGTGTGTATCGGGACGTCTTCGAACGCCCGCGCGCCCTGCTCTGCCTCACGCCGGAGGAGCACACGCTCATCGAGAAGTACTTCCCGAATCACGCACCCACGCGCGTGGTGGGCGTGGGCGTGGACCGGCCTCGGGCGGATGGCGCGCGCTTCAAGGAGAAGCACGGCATCCACCGGCACTACCTGCTCTACATCGGCCGTCAGGAGCCGGGCAAAGGCGTGCCTGAGCTGCTCGAGTACCACCAGGCCCTGAAGAACCGGTTCGAGGACGCGCCGGACCTGGTGCTCGCGGGCGACACCAACATGGAGCTGTCCGGCGAGGGCGTGCGCTATCTGGGCCGTATCGACGAGCAGGACAAACACGACGCGCTGGCGGGGGCGTTGGCGGTGGTGGTGCCGTCCCGCTACGAGAGCCTGTCGCTGCTGACGCTGGAGTCCTTCGCCCAGGGCACGCCCGTGCTCGTGAACGGGCGCTCGGACGTGCTGGTGGGGCAGGTGGAGCGCAGCGGCGCGGGCCGCGCGTACACGGACCTGGAGTCGTTCATCCAGGGCCTGCGCGAGGTGGGCTCGGAGCGTGAGCCCATGGGCAAGCGGGGCCTGGCGTACGTGAAGAAGCAGGGCTGGCCGCAGGTGGTGGCGGCCTACCGGGAAGAAATGCAACGCATCCTCGAGGAGAAGCGCCGATGAAGTTACTGGGACGGGACATCCCCGCGCGGGAGCTGATAGCTCGCATCGAGGAGCGCCTGCGCACGCGTGGCCTCCCCACCTCCGAGGAAGTGGAGCTGCCGACCGAAGGCGTGGAGCCCCGGGTGGAGCCGCTGACCTTCAACCTGCATGCGCTGGAGGAGTACGCGGACGCCACGCGCGCCCTCCCCCTGCACACCCACCGGGGTGGCGTGGGACAAGTCGTCCTGCTGGCCAAGTGGGCATTCCGCAAGTCGTGCCAGGTGTTCATCAACGAGGCGCTCGGCAGGCAGCGCGTGTTCAACGGACACGTGCGCGACTCCTACGCGCAGCTGTCCGCCGAGGTGCTCCGTCTGCGTCGCGAGGTGGAGGCACTCCGGGCGAGGCCAGTCCCCGCGGTTTCCGATGCAGTGGTGCCGCAGCAAGAGCGCGCACAGCGACGCGAGCACGAAGCGGCGCCGTCCGCCGTGGCGCAACCGTCGACCGCGCCGGCTCCAGTCATAGACACCGTGCTGCCCAAGCCGCGTGACACCAAGGCCCATTCACGGCCGCCGGCTCGGCCGAAGCAGCCGGTGAGCGCGGCTTCCACGGAAGTGGATGCGACCTCGGCGCCTCGTGCGCCGGCCGCGGGCGAGCCAGTCACGAGCAAGACCGCCCGTGCGAAGAAGGCCGCGCCTTCTGCGCCTGCACAGCCCTCAGCGGAGTCTTCGCCGCGCCGGAGCGCCTCCGGACAGAAGAAGCGCCGCAACAAGAAGTCCCGTTGAAGAACACCCGATGAGGGGCACGGCGGCCGCCCCCGGACCTCCTGAACAGGCCGCGTTCCAGGACTTCGGGCCACGCAGCCGGGTGCGTGCGAGGCGGGAACAGGCCGACACCTTGCATTGACGGCCCATCCGCACCTGTGCTCAATCGAACACGTGCATGCGCCCTTCGTCAGCGTCGTCATCCCCGCCTACAACGAGGGACAGCGGCTGCCTCGCTTCGTCGCGGAGCTCACGCGCGTGTTCCTCGAGCGGAGCGCCCCGCCGGTGGAGTTCGTCGTCGTCGACGATGGCAGCGCGCCCGAGCACGCCGAACTCCAGCGCGCGAGCGTAGAGGCGGCCCAGGCTCGCCTCGCCACCGAGGGGGCGCGGCACCAGTTCACCTACGTGGCGGCGCCTCGCAACCAGGGTAAGGGCTCGGCCATCCGGCTCGGTTGGCGTCACGCGTCAGCGGGCGTCACGTGGCTGGCCTTCCTGGACGCGGATGGAGCCATCAACGCCGAGGAGTTCCACCGGCTGGTGGCGCTGAGCGCCTCGGAGATGGCGCGGAACGTAGACCTCCTGGCCGGCTCACGCATCCTCATGGCCGGACGCCGCGTCGTGCGCAACCTCCACCGCCACCTGCAGGGCCGCATCTTCGCCACGCTCACGGATGCGAACTTCAAACTCCACTTCTACGACACACAGTGCGGGGTGAAGTTCGTTCGCGCGGACATCCTGCGGCCGCTCCTGGACGTCCTCCAGGAGCAGCGCTGGCTGCTGGACGTGGAGTTGCTGGTGCTGCTGAAGCGCCAGGGCGCGCGCTTCCTGGAGGTCCCCATCGACTGGGAGGACTTCGGAGGTTCCAAGGTCATCCCAGGGCTCGACGCGGCGCGCATGTTCTGGGGGCTGCTGCAGCTTCGTCGGCGACTGGAGCATGTGTCCCTGCCTACCCACCGTGACGCGTTGCCCGAAGGCGAGCCACACGCCCAGCGGTAGGCAGGAGCGTCACTGTGTAGGCGTGCAGCCCCGCCCTGCCTGCACGGCGACGCGGGCCCTCACCTCCAGTGACAAGGCCGCTTGATTTCCGGACGGTACACCGCGAAATAGGCCTCGCTTGGAAGCCGTTTCTCCAGGTTCCTCCCACACTGTTCGTGACATGCGCGCCTTGACTGACCTGCCCTCCGACCCCACCTCTCCTCTGACCCTGGGCCTGCCGGGCTTTGTCTTCGAGGACCTGTATCGTCCCGCTGGTCTGCGCCGGTTGGCGGAGCGCTTCGACGCACAGCTCACCGAGGATGAGCCCGAGCTCTTCCAGGCCTTCGACGCGTACCGCAAGTCTGGCGGCACGAGCGTCAGCGGCGCCGCGGAGTCGGACCTGCTCGTCCGCGTGTCGCGCCACGTGTCGCGCTTCGTCACGCGCCTCTTCCGAGTGGAGCAGGAGCTGGAGCGCCTGTCCGGCCGCCTCAAGGGCGAGCTGCCGCTCTTCGACTTCAAGCGCGAGTTCATCACCCGCCGCGTCTTCAAGAAGGGCGCCGCGGACCGCCCGGCGCTGGCGGAGTTCCCCTCGCTGGACGCGCGCATGCGGCTGATGCTCCAGCTGGGCTTCCCGGAGGCGCTGGCCACCGGGGACCTGGAGCGGGGTCTGGCGGAATCCGTCCTCTCGCTGATGGACCTGGAGCGCCTGTTCTCCAACGCGCTGCCCGCCGAGCGTCAGGGCGAGGCGGAGGCCCTGCGCGCCCGCTGGTCCGCGCTGCGCGAGGTGCTGCTGTCCACGCCCGAGGGCAAGGACGCCTTCGGCTCCAGCCTCGTCACGCAGGGCGATGACGCCGCGGAGATCCAGTCCGTGCGCGCGCTGCTGTCGCTGGCGGACCGTTGGACGTACGCGCGGGCGCTGCATCCGGAGACGAAGGACCTCTTCCACGCCTGGCCCACCCACCGGATTCCCAAGCCGCTGGTGTTCGACCAGCTCGTCCAGCTCCAGCGTCCGGACAACGAGCTGCCCGAGGCCACCGAGGGCCTGGAGCACCACCTCCGCCACCGCGACGGCTTCAAGCTCACCGACCGCCGGGGCACCTCGCGCGACGTGATGAACGAGGTGGACTACTGCGTGCTCTGTCACGAGCGGCAGAAGGACTCGTGCACCAAGGGGTTCCCCGCCAAGGACCCGGTGGCCGAGGGGCACCACTACAAGAAGAACCCGCTGGGCATCCCCCTCAACGGGTGTCCGCTCGACGAGCGCATCTCCGAGGCGCACCTGCTCAAGCGTGAAGGCAACTCCGTGGCCGCGCTGGCCATGGTGACGCTCGACAACCCGATGTGCCCGGGCACCGGCCACCGCATCTGCAATGACTGCATGAAGGCCTGCATCTTCCAGAAGCAGGAGCCGGTGAACATCCCCCTGGCGGAGACAGCCACGCTCACGGACGTGCTGAACCTGCCGTGGGGCTTCGAAATCTACGGCCTGCTCACGCGGTGGAACCCGCTCAACGTCCGCCGCCCGTACGCGCTGCCCTACGTGGGCCGCAACGTGCTGGTGGTGGGGCTGGGTCCCGCCGGCTACACGCTGTCGCACTACCTCCTCAACGAGGGCTTCGGCGTCACCGGCGTGGACGGCCTCAAGATTGAGCCCTTCCCCGACGCGCTCGTGGGCCGCAATGGCCACTCACTCCAGCCCATCCGCGACTGGTCCGCGCTCACCAGCGAGTTGGACGAGCGCATCCTGGAGGGCTTTGGCGGCGTGTCCGAGTACGGAATCACCGTGCGCTGGGACAAGAACTTCCTCACGCTCATCCACCTCACGCTGGCGCGCCGGGAGAGCTTCCGCATCCACGGCGGCGTGCGCTTCGGTGGCACCCTCACGGTGGAGGACGCGTGGGCGCTGGGCTTCGACCACATCGCCATCGCCGCTGGCGCGGGCCGCCCGACCATCATCGGGATGAAGAACAACCTCATCCGGGGCATCCGCAAGGCCAGTGACTTCCTGATGGCGCTCCAGCTCACCGGCGCGTTCAAGAAGGACTCGCTGGCGAACCTCCAGGTGCAACTGCCCGCCATCGTCATCGGCGGTGGCCTCACCGGCATCGACACCGCCACCGAGCTGATGGCGTACTACCCGGTGCAGGTGGAGAAGGCGCTCGCCCGCCACGAGAAGCTGGTGTCCCAGGTGGGCGAAGAGGCCGTGCTGGCCCGCCTCGACGCGGAGGAGCGCGCCACCTACCAGACGTTCCTGGAGCATGGCCGCGCCGTGCGCGAGGAGCGCCAGAAGGCGAAGGCCCTGGGCCGCGACCCGGACTTCATCAAGCTGGTGCGCGCGTGGGGCGGCGTCAGCCTCGTCTACCGCCGCAGCCTCACCGAGTCCCCCGCCTACCGCCTCAACCACGAGGAAGTGACGAAGGCGCTGGAGGAAGGCATCCGCTTCATCGAGCGCATGAGCCCGGTGGAGGCCCTGCCGGACGCCTCCGGCGCGGTGCGCGCGCTGCGCTTCGAGCGCATGGTGACGGTGGACGGCAAGCTCAAGGGCAGCGGCCAGTTCTTCGAGCTGCCCGCGCGCACGGTGTGCGTCGCCGCCGGCACGTCCCCCAACGTCACGTACGAGAAGGAATACCCGGGCACCTTCCAGCTCGACGCGCGCGGCGAGTACTTCCAGAGCCACGAGCTGGTGGACGCCGAAGACGGCTTCTCGCTGGCGCCCGTGAAGGCGAAGGAGGACCCGGCCGCGAAGACGGGGTTCTTCACCTCGTACCAGAAGGACGGCCGCTTCATCTCCTTCTACGGCGACAACCACCCGACCTACGCGGGCAACGTGGTGAAGGCCATGGCCAGCGCGAAGGACGGCCACCCGCAGGTGGCGCGGCTGTACGCCAAGGAAGTGGCCGCGCTCGACTTCACCGACGAGGTGGCCCAGGCGGCGCGTGACGCGCGCCGCGCCGCGCACTTCGCCAGGCTGGACGAGGCGTTCACCGCCACCGTGGTGGCCGTCAACCGGCTGACGCCGACCATCGTCGAGGTGGTGGTGCGCGCGCCCTTCGCGGCCAGCCACTTCTCTCCCGGCCAGTTCTACCGGCTGCAGAACTTCGAGCGGAACGCGCCCGTGGTGGACGGCGTGCGCCTCACCATGGAGGGCCTGGCCCTCACCGGTGCCTGGGTGGACAAGGAGAAGGGGCTGATGGGCACCATCGTGCTGGAGATGGGCTCGTCCTCGCGCCTGTGCGCCGCGCTCAAGCCGGGTGAGCCCGTGGTGCTCATGGGCCCCACCGGCGCGCCCACGGAGATTGGCCACAACGAGACGGTGGTGCTCGTGGGCGGCGGTCTAGGCAACGCGGTGCTCTTCTCCATCGCCCGCTCGCTCAAGGCGGCCGGCTGCCGCGTCGTGTACTTCGCCGGCTACCGGCAGAAGTCGGACTCCTTCAAGCACGACGAAATCGAGGCCGGCACGGACCAGATTGTGTGGTCCGTGGACACTGGGGACACGATTGAGGCGCGCCGGCCGCAGGACGCGGCGTTCCGGGGCAACGTGGTGCAGGCGATGGTGGCCTACGCGGAGGGCAAGCTGGGCCCCGCCCCCGTCATCTCCCTGGCGGACGTGGACCGCATCATCGCCATCGGCTCGGACGGAATGATGCGCGCGGTGGCCGAGGCGCGGCACGGCGTGCTCCAGCCGCACCTCAAGCCGGGGCACGAGGCCATCGGCTCCATCAACTCGCCGATGCAGTGCATGATGAAGGAGATCTGCGCCCAGTGCCTCCAGCGGCACGTGGACCCGGTGACGGGCAAGGAGACGTGGGTGTTCTCCTGCTACAACCAGGACCAGCGGCTGGACCAGGTGGACTTCGTCAACCTCCGGCAGCGCCTGCGCGGCAACACCGTCATGGAGAAGGTCGCCGACGTCTACCTGGCGCAGCTCTTCAAGCAGGCCCCGCACCTCAAGCGCGTCTGAGGCGAGAAGGCGGGGCCCGTCTTCACCGGCGTGTGCCGGTGAAGACGCGAATCATCTCCTGGTAGTTCTGGATGAGGTCTTCCTCGCGCGTCAGGACGACGTCGATGTTCGCATCGCCGTAGTCGCGGCGGGCATCGGCCAGCGTCTGGAAGGCCTCCACCTGGGCGCGCATTGACGCCACCTGGGGCGCCATGCCCTGTTGCTGCTCGGGCGGCAGCTTCGCCTGGAGCGCCTCCAGTTTCTTCAGCTCCTCTTCGTATTGGAGCGTGCGCCCCAACTGCCGCTGACTGACGACGGCGGTGACGACCTCCGCGATGCCGTTGACGTCCGCCTCGGAGAGCTGTGCCTCGCGGCGCGCCTCGGCCTCCGCCTTGGCCTTGGCCTCCACCACCTTCAGGCCCTCGCGCGCGGCGGCCATGGCCTCCGGGGTGCCGGCGTCCACCAACGCCCCCAGGTTCTGCAGGCCCTTCATGAGCGAGCCGTACACCTCCAACATCCGCCGCTGATAGCCCACGTACGCGTCCAGCTTCTCCTTCGTCACCGTGTAGGGGCCTGCCTCCACCACACCGTCGGGAGCGCCGGGGGCCTGCTCGCCCACCACCCCGGCGGGCGGCCCGGAAGCGTCCTCGGGTTTCTTACAGGCCGAGAAGGCCACGAGCACCCACAGTCCCCACAGCACCTTGCGCACGCGCATTCCTCCAGACGGGACATGTCAGCCCCTCATGTATGCTCCGGCAACCTGGGCGGTGAGAGGCGTCCCGCCTCTGTCTGTCACGGTGGGGTTGTTCCGGCCACTGAACAATCGCCGCATTACCTTTGACCAACCCTGCCGCGCTCGTGTACGAACCGCGGTTCTGTCGAAAGCGGTGGAGGGAATTTGAGGCTTTTCCTGGTTAGGCACGCGGATGCGGACGCGGAGATCCCCGAGGGTCTCGGTGACGAGGCACGCGCCCTCACCGCGAAGTCCCGCACCAGCACTGCCCAGCATTTCGCTTCGCTGACCGAGCGCATCGGTCCTGTGGGGCGCATCCTGACCAGCCCGCTGGTTCGCACGGTGCAGACGGCGCAGATTCTCTCCATCTCCGCCAGGTTCGAGGGCCCGCTGAAGGTGCATCGCTGCTTGCTGCCCGACATGCCCGTGGGCGCGGTGGAACCGGTGCTCAACGAGTACGCGGACGAGAACCTCGTCCTCGTGGGTCACCAGCCGTCCATGGGCGCCCTGGCGGCCCATCTGCTCGGCATGCAGTCCTTCCCCAAGCCCGTCAACCCGGGCACCGTCATCGGCCTGGAGCGCGCGGAGGGGGAGTCTTCACCGGCGTTCAAGTTCCTGTTCTACGCCGCCCCTGGTCAGCAGGTGCTCGACATCATCCAGTGAGGCCATTGCGGCCATGATGGACGAAGCTCGCTACAACCAGTTGGTCTCCGCCGCGTTCAAGCGCATCCTCGCCGCGGCGGACACCATCGACCCTGACATCCTGGAAGCCGACAGCACCGGCGACATGGTGACGCTCACCGCCGCTTCGCGGGAGAAGTGCATCGTCAACACCCAGCGCGCCGTGCGGCAGATCTGGGTGGCGGGCCAGGGTCAGGGCATCCACTTCGACTACGACGCGGCCACCGGCACCTGGAAGGACGACAAGGGCCGGGGCCTGGAGTTGATGTCGTTCGTCGCGGACGTCGTCCGCGGCATCACCGGGGCGGACTTCGTCTATCCCGGCTGAGTCCTGCCGCTCGCGGCCTCCACCCAGTCCCCACCCGCGGCCTGAGCGCGACGCAGGGCTTCTCCAGCCTCTTTGAGGAGGCTGCCGAAGCTGACCTGAGACAGGGCGCCCGCCACGGGTCCACGGCCCGACGGGGGCTCGGAGACGGCGACACCCACGGAGGCGCTGGCGCCCTCGTAGGCCGTCAGGGACTTGATGAGCTCGCGCAGGCGCTGCCCCACCACCAGCGCGCCGGAGCGCGGCGTGTGCGGAAGGAAGACGACGAAGCGACTGTCCGCGAAGGGCACGGCGACGTCGATGTCGCGCACTCCGGACACCAGCAGTCCCAGGGCCTCGGCGAGCGCGAGCTTCCGCGCGGCAGGGGCCAGGGGCGCGGCTTTCTCCGCGAACTTGTCGATGTCCACCAGCAACACGGCGATGGGGTAGCGGTAGCGCCGGCTGCGCTTCACCTCCATCAACATCAGCCGCTTGAGGAACTCGAAGTCCGGAGAGGAGCCGACCGCCGCCACGTCGGACCGGCTGATGCGGCTGGCGCCTGGGACAGGCGTGGGGGCGAGCGCGGGGAAGGCGCCGGAGTGCCGGGCACCCACCGAGGGAGGCTGAGCGCTGGCGGCTGGTGTCGCGGTGGCGGCGTCAGACGCGCTCGTCGACACAGCACCCGAGTCCGCGGGTTTCGCCGCCCAAATCGCCGGGGCCTCGGGCGGAGACGTCTGCGCGGACGACGGCTCGAAACCGGCGCCTGATGCAGCGACGGCCTCCGTGGCCTCGGGCCCGTCCTCGGACGCTGTCCTGGCGGCATCCCGCTCGTCGGCCTCTGGCTCCGCGTGGAGCAGTGGAAGGTCGTCTTCCTCGGAAGCCTGCATCTCCGCTGTGGCCGAAGCAGGCACCTCGCCCGCATCCGGGGCCGTGCTGCCCGCTTCGGAGGACGGCGACGTGATGGGCTCTTCGTCCAGCTCAGGTGGCAGCGACGCGGACTTCGCGCCGTGGCCCTCGGACAACGGCGCTTCCGCCTCGCGCGGCGGTGGCACCACCCGCGCCTGTGCGCTCTCCGCTTCCGGTGCCTCTTCGTCGAGCGGCGGCGGAGGGGGCATGCCCCGCGCATCCACACTCTCGACAGGTGCATCCACGCCGTCGAGCGGCGGAGGAGGAGGCGGAACCATCCGCCCGCCCAACGCGCCCGGAAGCGGAGGGGGCCCACCCGCGTGAGACGCCCCATCGAACGGGGGTGGCGGCGGCCGTACGCCCACGGAACCCACCCGCCGCAGCGCCTCCTCGCGCTGGACAAGCAGGGACACGCACGTCAACACCGTGGGGCGCTTCAGCGGCCCCACCAGGCACCCGTCCGCGCCCGCCTGGGCGGCCCGCGTGTCTGCCTGCTCCTCGTCCGGCGAATACAACAGCAACACCGGCGCGGCGAGGCCTTCGGCCCGCATGCTCCGGCACAGCGCCTCACCGTCCAGGGCGCCCGTTCCGGACGCCAGCAGGACGGTGGGCATTCGTTCCCTCACCGTGCGCAGCGCCTCGTCGACGCTGCTCACCCAGGACACTTCATGACCGGCGGATTCGAGATAGCGGCGCAGAACGCCCGCCACCGGTGCGGAGGGCTCGGCGAGGACGATGGAGGACATCAAACCTCCATGACCTCCTTCTCCTTCTTCTTCACGATTTCATCCACCTGCGTGATGCCCGCGTCGGTCTGCTTCTGCACGACCTCGGTGATGCGCTTGTGGTCGTCCTCGGTGATCTTCTTGTCCTTCAGCTGCGTCTTCAGCACCTCGTTCGCGTCGCGGCGGAGGTTGCGGATGGTGACCTTGAACTCCTCGCCCTTGGTCTTCACCTGCTTGGCGATGTCCTTGCGGCGCTCTTCAGTGAGCGGCGGGAAGGGCAGGCGAATCATCTCGCCGTCGTTCATCGGGTTGATGCCCAGGTTCGCCTCGCGCAGCGCCTTCTCGATGTCCTTGAGGACGCTCTTCTCCCACGGCTTGATGGTGATGAGCCGGGGCTCGGGCGCGTTCACGCTGGCCACGCCCGACAGCGGCGTCGGCGTGCCGTAGTAGTCCACCCGGACGCCCTCCAGGATGGCGATGCTGGCGCGGCCCGTGCGGACCCTCGTCAGGTCCGTGCGCAGGCCCTCGAGCGATTTGTCGATACGGCCCTTCAGTTCGGCGACGACGTCTCCACTCATTGCGTTCTCTCCTTGAGTGCTTGCCGGTGGGTCGGGACTCAGGCCCAGACCGTCTCGCTGCCACCCACCAACGTACCAATGTCCCCTTCACCCAGCACCGCGCGGCGGATGTTGCCCCGCTGCGTCAGGTCGAACACGATGATGGGCAGCTTGTTGTCCATGCACAGCGAGATGGCCGTGGAGTCCATGACGTTGAGATTCTGCTTCAACACGTCCATGTAAGTCAGCGACCGATAGCGCCGTGCGGTGGGGTCCTTCTTCGGGTCCGCGCTGTACACCCCGTCCACCTTGGTTGCCTTCAGGATGACCTGCGCGTTGATTTCCATGGCGCGCAGGGAGGCGGCGGTGTCGGTGGTGAAGTACGGGTTGCCGGTGCCCGCCGCGAAAATCACCACGCGGCCCTTCTCCAGGTGGCGCACGGCGCGCCGGCGGATGTACGGCTCGGCAATCTGCTCCATCTTGATGGCGGACAGCACGCGCGTGTGCAGACCCTTCTTCTCCAGCGCGTCCTGCATGGCCATGGAGTTGATGCAGGTGGCCAGCATGCCCATGTAGTCGGCGCTGGCGCGGTCCATGCCCTCCGTGGCGCCCGCGACCCCCCGGAAGATGTTGCCGCCGCCAATCACCAGCGCGACCTCCACGCCGGCCTGCGCCAACTCGATGACTTCCTCGGCGATGCCCATCAGCGTGGGCGGATGGATGCCGTACTTCCCCTCCCCCATCAGGGCCTCGCCCGAGAGCTTGAGGAGAATGCGCTGATACGGGAGCGGCTTCTTCGTGTCGGAGGACATGCGCCACCGCTTCTATCCCCCGCTCCGCGAGGGATCAACGCTGGAGTCGGTGGGCCGGCCCCACATCGTCCGCTGGCGGTCGCACGGGGAGGGGCCAATCAGACCCGCAAAAAGCGAGGGCCGCGTCGCCCGGACGCCCCGTGGGGGGTGTTTCCGGCGCGCGCGGCCCTTGTCAGCCCTGCGTCCAGGCTCGCGGCCCCGTGGGGACCGCGGAGGCCTTACGCCTGGCCCAGCGTCTTGGCGACTTCGGCGGCGAGGTCGTCCTTCTTCTTCTCGATGCCCTCACCCAGCTCGTAGCGGACGAAGCGGCGCACGGAGACCTTCTCGCCAATCTTCGCGGCGCGCTCGGAGATCATCTCGCCGACCTTCTTCTTGTCGTCCTTCACCCAGAGCTGGTCCACGAGGCACACGCCCTCGTAGTACTTCTCCATCTTCCCGACGAGGATCTTCTCCAGCATCGCCTCAGGCTTGCCCTGCTGCTTGAGGATCTCGCGCTGGATGTCCTTCTCCTTGTCCAGGTTGTCCGTGGGGACCTCCTCACGACGGACGAACTTGGGGCCGGCCGCGGCAATCTGCATGGCCACGTCCTTCACCAGCTCCTGGAAGTCGGGGTTGCGAGCAACGAAGTCCGTCTCGCAGTTCACCTCGACGATGACGCCGATGCGGCCACTGTGAACGTAGGTGCCGATGATGCCTTCGGAGGCAACGCGGCCTTCCTTGCCAGCGGCCTTGGCGATGCCCTTCTTGCGCAGCCACTCCTCGGCCTTGGCGAAGTCGCCACCCGACTCGGCGAGCGCCTTCTTGCAGTCCATCATGCCCGCGTTGGTCCGCTCGCGGAGCTCCTTCACCATCTGGGCGCTAACTTCGGCCATCGTCGTCTCCTGCCTCCGCCACTCCAAGGCGCACTGCGCCGGGCGGAGCATTGTAAGTTCAAGGGGATACTGCGGCACCAGGGAAACAGAGGCGGCCGGGGAGCTGGCGAACTGATGCCACCCGGCCGCTTCGGCACTGACGTGAGAAAGGGACGGCTACTCGGCCGCCGCCTCACCCTCGGGAGCGGCCTCGGCGGCCGGCTCGGCGGACGCGACAGGGGCCGCGCCCTTCATCTCAACGAGGGGGCCACGGCGGTCGCCGCCACGGTCACCACCCCGGTCGCGACGGTCGTCGCGGCGGTCACCGCGGCGCGGGCCACGGCGGTCATCGCGGCGGTCGCCACGGTCGTCACGGCCCTCGCGCTCCTCCTGCTCGTCGCGCTCGGCGGCGCCCGAGGCGCGGTAACGCGCGGCGCCCTCGAGGCAGGCCTCGGCGATCTTGGAGGTGAACAGCTTGATGGAGCGGATGGCGTCGTCGTTGCCGGGGATGACGAAGTCGATGCCGTCCGGATCGCAGTTGGTGTCCACCAGGCCGATGACCGGGATGCCCAGGCGGCCCGCCTCGTGGATGGCGATGTGCTCCTTCTTCGGGTCGATGACGAAGACGCAGCGGGGCAGCTTCGACATCTCCTTCACGCCACCCAGGTTCTTCTCCAGCTTCTCGCGCTCACGCTCGAGCTGGGCGACTTCCTTCTTGGGAAGGCGCTCGAAGGTGCCGTCCTCGGCCATCTTCTCCAGCGTCTTCAGGCGGTCGATGCCCTGCTTGATGGTCTTGAAGTTGGTCAGCGTGCCACCCAGCCAGCGGCTGGTGACGAAGAACTGACCGGCGCGCGAGGCCTCCTCGCGGACCACGTCCTGCGCCTGCTTCTTGGTGCCGACGAAGAGCACCGAGCCACCGCGCGCGGTGATGTCCGCCACGAAGCGGAACGCCGAGCGGGCCATCACGACCGTCTTCTGCAGGTCGATGATGTAGATGCCGTTGCGCGCGCCGAAGATGAACGGCTTCATCTTCGGGTTCCAGCGCTTCGTCTGGTGGCCGAAGTGAACACCGGCCTCCAGGAGCTGCCTCATCGTGATGCCACCGGCGGCGGCCATCGCCTGCTGCTGCGTCTGCGTGTCCTGCGTTTCCATGTCGTCTCTCCGGTTGTTCCGCCACGCCCGAGCAAACCTTCCGGCCGAAACGACCGCGGAGGAGCTCCTCTCCGAGGAGAGGCCCTCACCCACGGAAGCACCGGCGACCGGCACGGACGTGTGTGTAGTGGGTACTGCCTGGGGTCGACTGCCCCCCGACCCCATACCGTGGGGCGGGGCGTCCTTAACAGAACCCCTCCGGGCCGCGCAAGCTTCGCCGCACCGCCCGTCCGGGCAGGGACGGCACATGCCGCTCCCCCGCCCTCCTATCGTCCCAGCGAGGCCCCTTCGCCCCGCCAAGACAGCACCGGCGCGGTGCCCCCCCAGAGGGTTGGCGCCGCGCCGGCGTCTTCCACGATGAGCCTGTCAGTCAGCCCGCGTCCTAGACGCTGGCCTCCGAGGCACCGTGGCACTTCTTGTACTTCCGGCCGCTGCCGCAGGGGCAGGGGTCGTTGCGGCCCACCGCCGGCCTGCTGGCCGCCGCCGGACGCGCCGCCGCGGCCACCGAGCCCTCATCCAGCTTGCCGTCCGCCGTGGCGCGTCCCTCCACCGCCTTCTTCTGCTGCTGCGCGAGCTGGCGCTGGATGCGGGCGGCCTCTTCCGCCGCGCTGGAGGCGGAGCGGGGCTGCACGTGCATGAGCTGGGTGACGAACTGCGCCTTGATGGCGGAGAGCATCTGGATGAAGCCCTGGTAGCCCTCCTTCTTGTACTCCTGCTTCGGGTCCTTCTGGCCGTAGCCGCGCAGGCCGATGCCCTGGCGCAGGTGGTCCATGGCCAGCAGGTGGTCCTTCCAGAGCCGGTCGATGGTCGCCAGGTAGTTGTACTGGAGGAAGCGCATGAAGTTCTCGCCGAACTCCTCATCGCGTGCCTGGAAGACCTTCTCCGCCGCCTTGTAGATGTGCTCCTGGAGCTCCTCGCGGTTGCCCACGCCCTCGAAGTTCATCTCGAGGTTGAAGGTCTCCTTCACGCCCTGCTGGAGCGCGGCGATGTCCCAGCCCTCCACGCCCCGGGTGGGCGCGTAGGTGTCGGTGAGGGACACGATGACGTCCTCCATCGAGTCCAGGATCAGCTCGCGGAAGTCCGCCCAGCTGACGGTCCGCTCGGAGCGCGTCTTGATGCGCGTCTTCGGATCCTCGTCGTACTCCACCAGCGGCACGCCCGCGCCCGCGGCCAGCACCTGGCGACGCAGCTTGTAGATGGTGCGGCGCTGCTGGTTCATCACGTCGTCGTACTCGAGGAGGTTCTTGCGGATGTCGAAGTTGTGGCCTTCGACCCGCTTCTGGGCGCCCTCGATGGCACGTGACAGCCACACGTGCTCGATGACCTCGCCCTCCTCCATGCCCAGCCGCTCCATCAGGCCCTGGATGCGCTCGGACCCGAAGATGCGCATCAGGTCGTCCTCGAGCGACAGGAAGAAGCGGCTGCCACCCGGGTCACCCTGGCGGCCGGCGCGGCCACGCAGCTGGTTGTCCACGCGGCGCGACTCGTGGCGCTCGGTGCCGATGATGAAGAGGCCGCCGGCGGTGTGGACCTCCTCGCGCTCCTTCTTCGTCTGCTCCTCGAGCTTCGCCTTGGTGTCGGCGAACTTCTGCTCCCACGCCGCGACCTCCGCCTCGTAGGCCGTCAGGTCCAGCGGCTGCCCGTCCGGGGCCGACGTGGGCGGCTCGGGCGGCGGCCCCATGGACGCCTTGGCCAGGACCTCCGCGTTACCACCCAGGAGGATGTCCGTTCCGCGGCCGGCCATGTTGGTGGAGATGGTGACGGCGCCCTTGCGGCCGGCCTGCGCGACGATGTCCGCCTCGCGCTGGTGCTGCTTGGCGTTGAGGACGTTGTGCGGGATGCCGCGCTTCTTGAGGAAGCTGGCCACCACCTCGCTCTTGGCGATGGACACCGTGCCCACGAGCACCGGCTGCCCGTTCTTGTGCAGCTCCTCGATCTCCGCCGCCACCGCCTCGAACTTCTCACGCTCCGTCTTGTACACCACGTCCTGCAGGTCCTTGCGGATGGGCGGACGGTTGGTGGGGATGACGCGCACGTCGAGGTTGTAGATCTTGGCGAACTCCTCCGCCTCCGTGTCCGCCGTGCCCGTCATGCCGGCCAGCTTGGAGTACATGCGGAAGTAGTTCTGGAAGGAGACCGTCGCGAGCGTCTGGTTCTCGTTCTCGATCTTCACGCCTTCCTTGGCCTCGATGGCCTGGTGAAGGCCGTCCGACCAGCGGCGTCCCGGCATCTGGCGGCCGGTGAACTCGTCGACGATGACGACCTCGCCGTCCTTCACCACGTAGTCCTTGTCGCGCTTGTAGAGCGTGTGCGCGCGCAGGGCCTGGTCCACGTGGTGCAGCATCTCGATTTCGCCCGGGTCGTACAGGTTGCCCACACCCAGCCGCTTCTGGAGCTTCTCGATGCCGTCATCCGTGAGCGACACGGAGCGGTGCTTCTCGTCCAGGGTGTAGTCCTGGTCAGGCACCAGCCCGGGGATGACCTGGTCCACCCGGTAGTACTTGTCGGTGCTGTCCTCGGTGGGACCGGAGATGATGAGCGGCGTGCGGGCCTCGTCGATGAGGATGGAGTCCACCTCGTCGACGATGGCGAAGTTCAGCTCGCGCTGGACGTAGTCCTGCAGGCGGAACTTCATGTTGTCGCGCAGGTAGTCGAAGCCGAACTCGTTGTTCTGCCCGTAGGTGATGTCCGAGCGGTACGCCTCCTGCCGCTGCTTGTCGTTCAGCTCGTGCAGCACGCAGCCCGTCGTCATGCCCAGGAAGCGGTAGACACGCCCCATCCACTCCGCGTCGCGGCGGGCCAGGTAGTCGTTCACCGTGACGACGTGCACGCCCCGGCCGGACAGCGCGTTGAGGTAGGTGGGCAGCGTCGCCGTCAGCGTCTTGCCTTCACCGGTGCGCATCTCCGCGATGCAGCCCTCGTGGAGGAACATGCCGCCAATGAGCTGCACGTCATAGTGACGCTGGCCAATGACGCGGCGCGCCGCCTCGCGGGTGATGGCAAAGGCCTCGAAGAGCAGGTCATCCAGCGAACGGCCGTTCTGGATCTCCTGCCGCATGCGGTTCGTCTCGGAGACGAAGTCCTCGTCCTTGAGGGCCCGCATGCGGGTTTCCAGCTCATTGACTCGGGCGACCTTCGCGTGGGCCTTCTTGAGCTCGCGCTCGTTCTTGGTCCCAATCAGTTTCTTCAGCGTCCATTCGATCATTCGGTCGGCTCTCTCGCCGGAGAATCCTCGAAGGACGGCGGCGAGTGAAGGGAAATCCCTGGAGGTGTAAGGGAGAAACGTATGGAAACCACGTGCGTCCGCCGAAACTTCCACTCGGCAGGCCGCCCACCACGCAGCGGCTCAGAGTAAAGCGGAACCCAGCCCACGCAATGTCCCCCACACGAAATCAACGCCGAGGCCCCTCCCGGCCTTCACGACGACCTCCCTCTCGCCATCCGGGCCGCCCCGGAGCGCAGCCTAACCGCCAGGGCCCTGCCCCCGGGGGCAAGCCCCCTGCACACACCGCGCCGCCC
>NZ_SRLV01000098.1:0-32244 GCF_006518205.1 Myxococcus sp. CA005
GTGTATAAGAGACAGGTTCGTGGGGGCCGTGGGGGTTGCGGGCCGGGCGCTGCTTCGTCGCAGACCGCGCCGGTGCCAGAAGTGCCGCAACCCGAGGGCGCGGCTCGATGAGGATGCCGACGATGCCCACCTGGCGCCGGGGCAGGTTCGTGAGGAGCAGTTGGGCTCGGTGGATTACGACGTGTGGTGGTGCGAGCCATGCCAGGACGCGGTGGTGGAGCGCTATGGAACGCTCTTCACGCGTCATGTCCGGTGCACGAAGTGCCGTTATGTGACCGCGAACAAGACGAGCCGGACGATTCGCAGCGCGACGTACTCCTCTGGCGGAGAAATCGAGGTCACGGTGCGTTGCACGCACTGTCACCACACCGCGACTTCCCGTCACTCGACCCCGAAGCTCACGCGGTCCACATCGTCGAGCTCATCCAGCCGGAGCAGCTCTTCGAGCGGCGGGCGTTCATCGGGCGGCGGCTCGAGTGGGCGCTGGTAGTTCGCGAAGGCCGGGCCGGCGCGTCTGGACTGCGTCGGCCCTGTCAAGAGGCACCGTCCGCTGGTCATGCGCGGTTCGCGCCCGCTCGACCTCGGTGATGTGCGCGTTCATCCACACGTACAGCGCCTTGAACGGGGCCAGCAGCAAGCGGCCCAATGGCTTCTGCGAATGGCTCGTCCGAAGTCATCGCCGGACGCGAGGGTGGGGGCGCTACATCACGTAGTGGGGTCCTCTTCATAATGGACCACCCCATCAGGCCGGCGCGCCCTCAGTGCTTCCACTTGCCCTGGGCCGAGCGCGCGATTCCTGCGCAGCCAGAGCTCGTTGAGGCTCTTGAGCGACGCCAGGACTTCAACACTGGCAGGAGTGACCGCTGTGTCGATTAAATGGAGGCGTAGCACCGTTCCAAGCCCGGTCTCATCGCGCAGTGTTTGAAGCAGGCGATCATCGACTCCCCGTCCGGTGAGCAGGAACTCGTTTGAGAACGCCATCGGCTTGACGGACGTCACGTCGAGCAGGCTGGGGTCGTGCAGTACGATGCCACTGAGGCTTCCGTCGTCACGGACCGGCAGATTGAGCAACGTCTGTTCGGGGGTGGCCCGTGCCCGCACCCGCCCGTCCTCGAACCACGCCCAACCATCGCCGTTCCGCATGTCCGCTTTCGGCGCTCCGGATGGGTACCACTCTCTGCGCGCCGTGTCTGCGGGCTGGCCGGAGGCATACGCTTCTTCGACGAGACACAGTCCCTGACGGTTGAAGGTGTACACGATGCCGTCGACTGGCGCACCGCGCCAGAGCAACGGTCCATAGGCGTCAGCGAGTTCGAGGCACGCGCGATCCAACCGCGCACCTTCGAGTTGGGGCAGCCAGTCGTCCGATGTGCCCGAGACACTTCCCTCCGAGACAGCGAGGAGCTCGCGAACGACCCCGTCGTCCTCGACGCGATAGGCGAGGCCCGAAAAGCCTGCTCCCTCATAGGACAAACGGCCGTTGTCGTCGGTGGTCAGGGTGCTCGTGCGGATACGTCGCATGGGTTCCATGGTCATGGTCTTGCCCTCATCCCGTAATCACCCGGAACTGGCCGGGGGCGACCAGGATGCCGGAGCAGTTTGGACACGCCACGAAGGGGCGCCCCTGACGTTGATGCTGCTCCTGTAGCATGTAGGTGGCCACCGTGACGTCTGTCGCTGCGACGCCCGCGGCGAGGAGCTGATTGGTCGCGAGGCACTCCGCATGAACTCCGGGTACTCCGTACAAGGCGGCGAAGCCATAGGCGGCATTTGTACCATGTGGAATGACCGTAGCTCCCGAAATGACCGCGAAGATGTGGTTGCGGATCCGGGTCTTCATCTGCGCATTGAGGACGATGCCGTGGTCGTTCAGGAGGAAGTTCTCAATCCAGTTCGCGCCAGCGGTCGCCCAGGTGTTGTTGTTCCCGTGCGGATTGTTCATCGAATTGAGGAATAGACCAAATGGCGATCCCCCAATGGCTCGATAGTTGCGGTTGACCCAGAAAGCGGTTCGTCGGCCGTAGTATTTGTGCGCCGCGGCGAGCGCAAGCGCGACATCCGTGTTGGCGGGACCGGCCAGGGCTCGTGTCCGACACTCGTTGCCCGTCAGTCTATCGAGGTGCTGATCGAAGCTGAAGGTATCAAGGCACACGACGTCCCCATGGTTCAGTGTTCGCGGGATGCCGTCTGCGGATGCGGCTGCACTTATCCGAGCGGCGCACGAGACGTACCTGGCTGTGACAACCTTGACCGGATTGCGCGTGGCGGGAATTCCGTGCCCATGCGTTGGGATTGCATCCCATGCTGGGTTGTTGCCTTGCGTGGCGAAGTAGCGAACGACAGGATGGCCGCCGAAGTGGGCCTGATTGAGGAGAGCGGTCCCCGCAAGTGCTCCAGCCGCGTCATCGAAGACCTCCAGGTTGGCGTGCTCCAACGACAATTGGTCGGCCTTCTGCCAGAACGCATTGCTTGGGGCGGTCACCGTCATCTTGGCGAATGTGAAGGCTTGGTTGTTTTTGGCGTGGAGCTCGCGCTGCTTGGGGGCGTTGAGCAGCGGGTCGGGATTGAGGGACAATCCCCCAGCGAAGGTGGGGACTTGCAGCTCGATCTTCTCGACGCAAACCGTCTTCGATGCGCGCGCGGCAAGCCGCCAGGCGGAGCCCGCCGTTCCGCGAGCTTCAGCACTCACGTCGCAATTGCCGGCCGTCACTCCGCGCATATAGAGCGTTACGGGGAGCTGATTGGCCGCGAAAGTCGTCCCGGAAGCCACTGCGTTTGTACACAGTTGGTCCCTGAAGCATGCAATCTGCGCTCCGTAGTCCAGCCGGAGATTGAGGTCTCCACATGTATGTGTTGGGTCCGTCTGATCTATTTCGAGGATCAGCCGCGAGGGATCTGTCGAACGGTTGTGATGGTTGCCATGGACGAGCACGAGCTCATCGCAGCGAATGGATGGGCTCACCACGTTGATGGCCTGGATAGGGATGTCCCCAGTCCGAGGAGGCGCGACGCGGATGCCCGGGGAGTCAACGGCATCGAGCGCGAGTTGGACGCTGGCGTTGCCCACGTTCGCGCCTTTGACGTAGACGGTGACGCCGTGACGTAGGGCGTCCGCGTCGAAGGCGTCGACGGGAGTCTCACAGTTCGCATCGGTGAAGAGCGAGCCACCCACCACGGTGGGCCGTCCTCGTCCCGCGTACGGCGGCTGCCCTGTGCTCTCAGCGAGGCCCAGCGTAATTTGCGCGGCCGCGAACTGCTCCTCGTGGTGCCACGCGATGGCCTCTCCCACTGTCACCGTCGGGCTCACCACGTTGATGGCCTGGACGGGGATGTCTCCAGTTTGAGGAGGCGCGACGCGGATGCCCGGGGAGTCAACGGCATCGAGCGCGAGCTGGACGCTGGCGTTGCCCACGTTCGCGCCTTTGACGTAGACGGTGACGCCGTGACGTAGGGCGTCCGCGTCGAAGGCGTCGACGGGAGTCTCACAGTTCGCATCGGTGAAGAGCGAGCCACCCACCACGGTGGGCCGTCCTCGTCCCGCGTACGGCGGCTGCCCTGTGCTCTCAGCGAGGCCCAGCGTAATTTGCGCGGCCGCGAACTGCTCCTCGTGGTGCCACGCGATGGCCTCTCCCACTGTCACCGTCGGGCTCACCACGTTGATGGCCTGGACGGGGATGTCTCCAGTTTGAGGAGGCGCGACGCGGATGCCCGGGGAGTCAACGGCATCGAGCGCGAGCTGGACGCTGGCGTTGCCCACGTTCGCGCCTTTGACGTAGACGGTGACGCCGTGACGTAGGGCGCCCGCGTCGAAGGCGTCGACGGGAGTCTCACAGTTCGCATCGGTGAAGAGCGAACCACCCACCACGGTGGGCCGTCCTCGTCCCGCGTACGGCGGCTGCCCTGTGCTCTCAGCGAGGCCCAGCGTAATTTGCGCGGCCGCGAACTGTTCCTCGTGGTGCCACGCGATGGCCTCTCCCACTGTCACCGTCGGGTTCACCACGTTGATGGCCTGAATGCCGACGACTTCTGTCGCTGACGGTACGATGACGCGAACGTTCGGGTTGGCGTCTGGAGTGATGGTGAGCGTCACCGTCACGTTGCCGGCTGAATTGCCCCGCACGAAGAGCGGGAGAGTCGCGCGAAGTGCCTCCGCCGTGAACGCTTCAGCTGCGGGAGTCGTGCAGTTGCTATCGCAGAACAGGTCGGCGTCCCCTGTGACGCTCACCGTCCCGCTCCCCTGATACGGCAGGTCTGGGTGCGTCTCTATGATGGACAGCATGACGATCGCCGGGCGTGTCCCTTGCCCTGCGTCGTCGAACCAGCCTGGTACATGCGCGACGGCGACGTTCGCCGTGACGTCGTTCGTGACCGTTTGCTCGCACGGCACGACGACGGAGACCTCCGGCGCGTTTGCCAGGTCTTGCTCGGCGGCGTGGAGTCGCAGGAGGTCCAGCCAAGCCAGTTCCTCGGACTCGCCATCCCGAATCGGGCTTCTGCTGCGCTTCATCATTCGCCCCCTTTCGCAGTGAGTGCACGGCGCGCGTTCCCGTAGAGAATTTCGATCTTGCTCTCCGGTGTGGGGATGTCGGTTCGCGACAGCGTTTCCGCCGCCCATGGAAGCGCTTCGAATCCCTCGCCAAAGAGCACCCGCAGGTGAGCGAACCTGACGATGCCCTGTGAACTCCTCACGCCGTGTTCCATGGCCCTCGCGACGCTGGCGTCAATGAAGTCCTTCAGCGCGGCGTCGTCTGTCTCGAGCAGTCGCTCCCCGAAATGCTTGCGCAGATGAGGATGAAGCCACGCGCGCAATGCCCCCAGCCGTGGCTCGGCCAGGGCTGCGAGTTGAACATCCCGAATGACGAGCATGGAAGGACTTTAACATTTCTGACATCCCGCGCGCGGAGTGTTGGTTGGCTTTCATCACCTGAATTCAGGCGGATGTCGCGGAGGGGGGCGTGATGCGGTGCGGCATCTGTCGGACGGGAAGGACGGTGTCGCTCGCGGTGACGGGTAGCGACTCACGTGAGTCCTTCCTGGTGAAGCCAGCCAAAAGGGGGGATGAATAGGCGGTAGCGGAACCAAACGGTGACCTTTGTGAGAGGCGTTGCCGCGTGCGGATCTCGCCACCGTGTTTCAACGATGCCTTGGCGCAAGTCGCCAAGGCGTGACAGCGCCCCCATTTCTCCTGGGAATACTCCGCGATGCCATCTCCTGGAGGAGGAAGACGGTGCGCACCGTCACGCCTGGCGCCACCGCCAGTGCGGTGCGCTCTTCTCCTTTGATGACCGCGTCACCCGGACCCGGCTGGTCTGCACCCTGATTTTCGGACCAGTTGAAGCGTGAGAGAGTCCTCGCGGCCAGGAAGTAGGTCGGTCGTGAGGAAGAGCAGGTTTACCGAGGAGCAGATGGTCCGCATCCTGCGGGAGGTCGGCGCTCGCCGTGCCCATGCCGACCCCGCCGCATCATTCCCCGAGCTTCAATGCCGAAAGTACCGAGGGAACTCATCGGTGGAAGCGCGCCGTTGAGGCAAGCGCTCACAGTAGACGTTTCAAGTGGGAAACGTCAGGACAGACAATCGAGGCTGCCTCTTCGGGCAGGTTCGGGAATCGCCCCCGGAGCCTAAAGCCATTCAAACTCAGGGCCCCGAATGGGGTCCGTGGTGAGGATGAACGTGCCCTGGAGCATTTCGATCAACTCCAGTGGACCCGCCACAGGCTGCTTCGGTGACGAGGGTGAACCTCGTTGCCCCGAATGCATCAACCTCCCGTCTTCCAGGAGAATGGCCCAGCGCACTTCGCCTGCTCTGTCGGAGTGGGGGAGATGGCAGTGTCGCGCCACCGCGGCGCGTGCACTCATTGGGAGCTCGGGCAGCGGCGTCATGCTTGGGGGCGCCACGAGCCTTCCGTCGGAACGGAAGCGGACTTCCGCCAGCATGGGCTGCCGAGGGTTCTTCAGCGACACCGCCACCAGGGCCGCATGGACGTGGCCCGAGTCATCAATCCAGACGCCCGGCTCGGAATCAGGAAGCGCGCTCAGTCCTCGGAGGAGCGAGCTCGCCACTCGGCTCAGACGGCCGGCGCTCGTGGCTCGCACGTGCTGGACTTCCAGTCCTCCCGCGGCCTCGCTCACGAGCACGATGCTGATGCCATTCCCCACGGACCCGGGCTGCAGAGTGGCGCGAGCACTCAGGGGCACGGATGGGAGCCTCACGCGCCCCACTTCCTTTCCGGGTGTGACTTTGGGGGCATCCATGCTCGACTGAAATCGCAGGAGTCGGAGCCCTCTCCCCCCAGCCTCCACGATGGGGACGAAGAGCTCTCCGGCATGTGTCTCCAGGGGCGGACGGATGAGCCTCTCTGGCGGCGCTTCCAGGTCAAAGCGGAAGGGCGCTGTGATCGTCGCGGGCGGAGCCAGGGCGAGAATCGACGCGCCCTGGCGCCACAGGACCCAGCTCACGGCCTCACCGCTCGGCGCATCGTTCGTCCACGGCGCCAGCGCGTCGGAAGCATCTGGCGCCACCGTTCCCAGCACCTTCGAGGTCCGCCGGGAGACGCCGCGTCCGGCCTCGTCCGTCTCGTCCACGAAGACGGCCTGCATCAGCAGGGTCTGCTCCTCCAGGTGCTGGAGCCACACGGTGCCAACCCCGGAGTACGGCCCGCCTCCAATCATCACTCCCGCCGACGCGGAGTCTGGCCGTCCTGTCACGACCTCGAATTCGACCGGCGCGGACACCGTATCGATTCCCGCGGCCTGAAGTCTCGCGGTCAGCCGGTAACGGCCGGGCTGGCGGATGGGCGCCCATTCCTGGAGCGGCACGACGGACTCGAGCACGCGTCCCGAGCCCAGTCGGACCTGGGGCGCGACGACGCCACCGAGCGGCTGCGTGCCCTCACGCTCGATGACAGTGTAGTGATTGACGGCATGGCCCTTCGGGTACTCGGGGCCCGTGACGGTGTATGTCAGGGATTGGTCCGAGTGCCGGAAGGGGTCGGGAAACTCCAGGGGCGTGGCGCTCTCGTTGGACAGGGCGATGCGCACGTCCATGTCTTCTGAAGTGACGAGCTGCGCCTTGGACAATCTGAGTTGGATGCGCATGGGCGGACCTCCAGAGGGTGGGGACGGTGCCGTCTTGACCTGGGACGGCGTGGGGACGGGGTTCGCCGCCGACAGGGTCAGCACGAGCAGCCACGGCCCGGAGAGGACGGAGGCGCTCATGGCCGCGCGTTCCGGGCACCGTCGCGGTCCAGGGCGTGGGTGTTCCATCCCCGCAGGCGCAGGAGACAGAGCCCACAGAAGCGCCGCTCCGTCGTGAAGTCGTAGCCCATCAGGCAGTCCTTCCCGTCGACGTCGTGGCGCTTCGCCTGGGCGCCGCCAATCTCACGGTGCGCGGGGAAGGGGGCATGCGGCAGGAAGAGCTGGTGCCCGATTTCATGCGCCAGCGTTTGTTCCAGCGAGTTGAAGCCGTTTCGGTAGTTGCCCGGCGCGGCGCATTGGATGACGGCGCAGCGGTCCCGCTTCCGCGAGGGGAACTCCGACGCGAAACCGTTCACGCGAATGCCGCCGACCGTCGTCTCCAGGTTGTAGAGCCCGGAGAACTGGAAGAGCGCGATGCCCGCAGCCGTCCCCAGCGCCGAGTCCAGCGCCCGGGTGAGCAGTGCCTTTGCCCAGTCTTTGCACTGCCGGTGGTACTCGCGAGCCTCCAGCAGGGGCAGCCTGCGCTCTCGCGTGGGCGCCAGCCACCGGGGGAGGTCCGCATCGCCGCAGTGCTTCACGCGCTTCACCTCGGCCAGGAATTCCGCGTGAGTGCGGAAGGTGAGCGCGTGGCCGCCTGCGGCGAACTGGTCCACCGCAGGGTCGATGGCAGCCCGGAGCTCCCAGTGCCGGGATGCCGCCACGGCCTCTGCGATGCACGCGTTGTATTCCCGTGCGCACCATCCCGAGACGCCGCCCGTGCGGTCCTCCAGGCGCAGAAAGGCTTGTTCGAAATGGCCCTGCACGGCGGAGAGCGAGAACCCGGAGGCGCCCGTGTCCTTGCACAAGAGGCGGGAGATGTGGACCTCGCGCCAGGATTCGAAGACGCCGGTGGCGGCGCGCACGGCGGCGGGCAGCGGTCCATCATCGTCCACGTCCAGCACCACGCCGCCATCCTTTCGGCGGTCATAGGCAAGCTGCACTGTGACTCGCCAGGCGTCTCCCGCGATGCTGGAAGGCTGGAACACCACGCCCGTGCGTCCCGCGAAAGCCCCTGTGGTCCACGCCTGGCTGTAGGCCGCCCAACCGCGCTTGTTGCAGGGCGTGACGCGGAAGGGGAAGGCGCCGTCACGGGGCTCGGCCTGGGGCGCGTAGCCGGCCTGTCTGGGAAACACCGCAAGCGACGGCGCACCGCGCTTGCCGCCCACGTCCCGGTGCGCGTTGTCGCCCTTGGGTTGTGACGTCGAACAGTGACGGTCCAGCGCATGTTTGAGGAAGGCCCGGGCCGTGGGGGCATGGTGTTCGATGGCCTCTGTCTCGTCCTCCCAGTCCCAGAGGAAGCGCACGCGGCCCAGGGCCTTCGGCGCATCTACCCGGTTGCCGCGCGAGTCCTTCAGCCAGGCTCGGGCGAACAGCGGAAGCTCCGGTCCGCTACCCCAGTGTTTGCGGTGCAGTTGGTGGTCCGTGTCATCGGACATCTCCGACGGCTTTGTCTTGAAGACGTTCCCGACCAGCCGGATTTCGGCCTTCTCGTCGGGCGCGGGGAGCCGCTTCAACGACTGGGTCAGCTCACGGTCGCGTGGTCGCGAGAGCACCCGGGGCTCACCCAGCTCCAGGTCAACGCCCGCCACCAGGACGTGGAAGAACGTCCACGCCACGGGCGCCTGCGCCAGTCCACTGCCTTGGAGCGTCAGCTTCAGCTTGTATGGCGAGTGCTCCACCGTGACGACGCCATCCGGGGATGTCTCCGACTCGGGCACGCGGCCATCCCATGCCCATCGGTGCTCGCCTTGGAGGAGTTCCTCGCGGCTCAGCTCGCGCGACCACAGCGGCGCCTTGCGGTAGCGCGTGAAGAGCTCCAGCTTTCCAGCGCGCACCAGCCCGCTCGTGTTGAGCAGACGCCACGTCAACTCCACGGGCTCGACTTCGGGCGCGAAGTGGAAGCCGTCATCACCCCCTGTCAGCGCGGGGAAGGGAACCGGGCGGTGGCAGCGGGATTGGGGACCTCCAGGGCTGCGGAGCCGGAAGTCTGCGATGCCATGACTGGCGGGACGGAGGCGGTTGCGGTTGCGTCCTCCGGGCGCAGCGAGGGCGACACTGGCCGTCAGTGAGATGCGTGCCATGGGTGGTGGCCTCAGGCGTCGTGCAGGCGGATGAGTTCGCGGGAGATGTCCGCGAGCTGTCCCGTTTCCGGCAGGCCATGGCGGCGCTGGAACGCTCGCACGGCGGACTTCGTCGAGGCTCCGGGCGACCCGCGCTCACCTTCAATGGCGTAGCCCAGGTTGTGCAATCGCTCCTGCGCGGCCCGGAGGGCGTCGGACTCGAATCCTGGGAGCGACTGGAGCTGCAGCGCCCAGCGGAGCGTCACCGGTTCGGACGCGGCGGTCGGCGTGGCGTCCGGAAAGTCCTCATCGGTGACGGCGGGTGGGTAGGGCGGTGGCGCGCCCTTGGTGGCGGCGGGAGGCGCGCTCCGGCGGGGCGGTGGCGCTGGCGGTTTGGACAGCTTCACCAGCAACTCACCCGCGGCGAGGCCCGGGACTTCGTGGCTCAACGAGCCATCCGCCGCCGTTCTGCCGCAGTGCTCGGTGCGGCCGACCGTGAGCACGTATTCCGTCTCCGCGTAGGGCACTTCCTGTGGATCCAACAGGACCAGGTGCAGCCGTCGCTGCTTCAAGATGAAGGTACTGGTGTTTCCTGTCCGGATTGGTGCCGTCCTCGGACTGACCATGCCGCGCTCCCCCCGTGCCTGGATTCGCGATGGTGTCTGTGCATCGTTGAAGGCGTGCCCAAGGTACGGGAACCCAGAGTGCCCGCTATCACCGGAAGTTCTGGGATAACCCTGTTCTGTGCGTCGGGTTAACGGACCTCAACCTGGTGGGTCAGTCAGAGGACGCATGCATGGCCAGCCGGGCGAGCCGGAGTGATCGCTGCGTGACGAGGCCACGTCCGCCGCCGCGTGCATGTCCGGCGCGTGCGGCGTGCCTATTTTGGCTACGGACGTTGAGTCTCGCTTTCTTGGAGGAGCCACGCATGCGCACCACGGACGTTGCCAGGCACGACGAAGCCAGGTGCATCTGGCCCGCACGAGCCGTGCTCGGCGAGGGCCCCTTCTGGATGGCCACCGAGGGCGCGCTCTACTGGCTCGACATCCCGGGCCGCAAGGTGCACCGGCTGGAGCTCCAGAGCGGTGCCCAGGCGAGCTGGGACACCCCTTTGCGTATCGCCTCGCTCGCGCCCCGGCGGAGTGGAGGCTTCATCGCGGGGACGGAGCGGGGCCTGGCCTTCTACGAGCCCCGGAGCGCGCGGCTGGAGCGGCTGCTGGATCCGGAGCCTGAACACCCCCACAACCGCTGCAATGACGGGAAGGTGGACCCACAAGGCCGCTTCTGGGTGGGCACCATGGATGACCACGAGGAGGCGCCCACCGGCGGGCTCTACCGGTTCGACGCCCAGGGACACCTCGCTCGAATCGATGAGGGCTACACCGTGACGAACGGCCCCGCCTTCAGCCCCGATGGGCGGACCCTCTACGTGAATGACTCGCCCCGGCGCGTCACCTACGCCTTCGACCTGAGCCCGGACGGCGCGGCCTCTCGTCGCCGGGAGTTCCTCCGCTTCGACGAGCCCCACGGCTTCCCCGACGGAATGACGGCCGACGCGGAGGGCGGATTGTGGATTGCCTTCTATGGAGGGGGCTGCGTGCGCCGCTTCTCTCCGGACGGCGCGTGGCTGGCCGAGTACCGGCTGCCCGTGGCGAAGACGACCAGTGTCGCCTTCGCCGGGGACGCGTTGGACCGGCTGTTCGTCACCACCGGGCGAGATGGGCTCAGCGCGGAGGAGCTCGAGGCCCAGCCGCTGGCCGGTGGGCTCTTCGAGCTGACACCGGGCGTCCGCGGCGTCGCGCCGGTGCCCTTCGCGGGCTGACCCGGCTCAGCCTTCCTCTTCGACGGCTTCTTCGTACTGCCGCGGGGGCAGCTCGGCGGCGCGAGCCGCGCGCAGGTGCTGCACTGCGAGGAAGCCCACCGCGCCCAGGCCGAAGACGAAGACGAAGGGCCCGGGGAGCAGGCGCATGTTGAGCCCCGCGAACGCGAGCGACAGGGCCACCGCGCCCGCGGGCAGGTAGCGCGTCCAGGACGGGCGCTCCACCTCCGGCCGCAGCGCCAGCAGGGCAAGCACTGCCAGCAGCGCCAGCTCCACCACCACCGACGCCGGCAAATCCCAGCCCCGCAGGTGGGTGACGCCGCCACCGTAGCTGTAGAGCATGTCGTCGGTGGGCCGCTGCGTGGCGATGACGCGCAGCTCCGGCGGGCCCTGGGGCACCGGCGCGTTGTCCGGCAGGCCCAGGTCCAGCTTCACCGTGCCCCACGGCGCGAACAGCGCCAGCAGGCACACCGCCACGCCACCCAGGCCCACCAACTGGGGCATCGCCAGGAGCTGCCGGGGCTCGAAGTACACGCCCACGCCGTCCTCTCCCGCGATGGCCTTGCGGTACTGATCATGGGCCACCAGCCCCACGCCCGCCACCATCAGGAGCGGTAGCACGCCCAGGCTGAGTGAGCGCAGCGCCAGCGCCACCATCACCGCGGTGGCGGCGGCGGCGGCCTCCGGCGTCATCAGCACCGCGGGCATTCGCTCGGTGAAGCCAGGCGACTGCTCCGCGGCGCGCAGCTCGCGTGCGACCAGCACCGTGCCACTCACCACCGCCAGCAGCGTCCCGAGGAGGCCCACGCCAGAGGAGGAGAGCAGGCCGGACAGGAAGACGGCGCAGCCCACCACGATGACGCCCAGCACCGTGGGCGAGTGGGCCGGCACGTGCGCCAGCCACTTCGGCCCGTCGTAGGCCGGGGCGGACTGGCCCGGGTCCGTCTTGTCCTCGGGCGGAAGCTCGGGCGCGTTACCCACGACATAGGGCCGCGAGTGCTCATCCGCCTCCTCGAGAATGTCCGCCGCATAGGCGGGCTCCGCCAGGTCGCGCTGGGGCCGCGAGGGACGGAGCGCGGCCCGGGCGCCCGTTCCCTTGGGCGGCTCGGGCATGGTCGCCCCGCAGTTCTCGCAGTACCGCAACCGGGAATTGGAGTCTTCACCACACTCCAGGCACCGCATACCGCCACCTCATTGGGACGACAGGGGCTACTTCCGCGCGGCCTCGGTGGGGGCGGAGGGCGTGGACAGCTCCTGGATGCGCAGGGCCAGCGTCTGCGGGTCGATAGGGCCCACATGCTTGCCCCGGATGATGCCGTTGGGGTCGATGAAGTATGTCTCCGGTACGCCCGCCACGCCGTAGTCCAGCGCCATCCGCGAGCGCGGATCCACCAACTGCGGGAAGCTGGCACCGTACTGCTGGAGGAAGCCGCGCGCGTTGTCGTCGGTGTCCTGGAACACCACACCCAGGAACACCGCCTGCGAGCCGTACTGCCGCGCACCCCACTCCAGCACGGGGTGTTCGACGCGGCAGGGGCCGCACCAGGACGCCCAGAAGTTGATGACCACCGGCCGGCCCTTCAGGTCCGCCAGGCTCACCTTCTCTCCGCTGTCCAGCGCGCGCAGCCCGAAGTCCGGGGCCGGCTTGCCCTTCATCATGAAGGGGACTTCGTGCGGGTTGCGCCCGAAGCCCTTGAACAACACGAAGAGCAGGCCCGCGCAGAGGACCACGAAGCCCAGCGTGTAGCGCCAGCCCTTCATCAGGCGGCCCCTCGCTCGGCGTCACCACCCGTGAGCGGGGACGTGCCCACCGCCGGCGCGCCCGCCATGGCCACGGCGGTCTTCCGGCGCGGCCACAGCGCGATGAGGGTGCCCAGCACCAGCAGGGGGATGCTCCACCAGATCCACCCGACGAGCGGGAAGACCCAGATGTTGATGCTCGCCGTGCCGGCCTGCTCGGAGAAGGCCATCAGCGACACGTAGAGGTCCTCGGCCGGCGTCTCCCGGACACCGGGGGTGCCAATGGGGTCCGTGCTGCGCTCGTAGTAGTTGAGCCGCGGCTTCAGTTCGGAGACCTTGCCGCCCGGGGACGTCACTTCAATGCGCGCCGCCACGTAGGTGCGGTGGGGCTCCTCGCCGCTGACCAGGCCCAGGTACTTCATCTGGTAGCCGCCCAGCTCGATGACCTGCCCCTTCTTCAGTGTGCCGGAGGTGTGCTTCACGTACGCGGAGGACGCGGCCACCGCGACGATGATGAGCACGATGCCCAGGTGCACCACGTAGCCGCCGAAGCGGCGCTGGGCCTTGAGCGCGCTGGTGGTCAGCGCGGCGACGAAGCCTTCCTTGCGCTCGGACATGCGCACCCGCACCGGCGCCACCAACTCCCGCACAGTGACGACGGTGACGAAGCCCGCCAGCCCGAAGGTCATCAGCGGGTACACGCCGCGCAGGCCCACCGCGAAGCACGCCGCCGTCACCACCAGCCCCACCACGGAGGGGATGATGAACTGCCGGCGCAGCGTGGCCGGATCCGGCTTGCCCCAGGGAAGCACCGGGCCCACGCCCATCAGGAAGAGCACCGCGATGCCGCCCGGCACCGCCATCTTGTTGAAGTACGGCTCGCCCACGCTCACGCGCACGCCGCGGACCGCCTCGGAGATGAGCGGGTACAGCGTGCCCAGCAGCACCGTGAAGGTGATGGCGACGAACACCAGGTTGTTCACCAGGATGCTCGCCTCGCGAGACAGCGGTGAGGCCAACTGGCCTTCCGGCACCAGCAGCGGACCGCGCACCGCCAGCAGGCCCACGCACAGCACCAGCAGGAAGCCCAGGAACACCAGGAAGGTGGGCCCGATGTCGGACTGGGTGAACGAGTGCACCGAGTTGAAGATGCCCGAGCGCGTCATGAACGTGCCCAGGATGGTGAGCACGAAGGATGCGAGCGCGAGGCTGAGCGTCCACAGCTTCAGCATCCGCTTGCGCTCCTGCACCATGGTGGAGTGCATGAACGCCGTCGCCGTCAGCCAGGGTAGGAAGGACGCGTTCTCCACCGGATCCCACGCCCAGTAGCCGCCCCAGCCCAGCACGGCATAGGCCCACCAGGCGCCCAGGATGATGCCAATGGACAGGAAGAGCCACGCCACCAGCGTCCAGCGCCGCAGGGGCGCCATCCACGCTTCGCCAATCTCGCCGCGCAGCAGGCCCGCCACCGCGACGCCGAAGGGCACCGTCATGCCGACGTAGCCCAGGTAGAGCATGGGCGGGTGGATGACCATCAGGATGTGGTTCTGCAGCAGCGGGTTGGGGCCGGGGCCGTCCGCTGGCACGGGGGACACCGCGCCCCAGGGATTGGCCGGGCCCGCGATGAGGAAGGCGAAGAAGACGCCCACCGCCAGCATGGTGCCCAGCGCCAGTTGCATGTACCGCGCGTGCTCGCGCCGGTGGATGTAGGCGAAGACGGCGATGTAGCCGCCCATGATGAGACCCCAAAAGAGGATGGACCCCTCCAGGGCGCTCCACAGCGAGACGATGGTGTAGACCAGCGGCGTGGCCCGGCTGCCCACCTGCGCCACGTAGCGCACGCTGAAGTCGTGCGTGACGAGCGCGTGGACCATCACCAGGTTGGAGCCCACCATGCAGGCGGCGAAGCCCCACACCGCGCGCAGCACCCACGGGAAGCCTGCGTCACTTCGACGCAGGCCGCTCACCAGGCCTACGAGTGCGCCGAAGGTCGCGAACGCGAGCCCTCCGAGCACGAGGCCGTAGCCAACGGTTCCGTTCACTTCGCACCCATGGCGGTGGCGTCGGAGAGCGTCTCCTGCCACTGACGAGGATCCTCACCCTCCTTGGGGGCGCGGTACTCGTTGGAGTGGTTCACCATCAGCCGGTTGGAGCTGAAGACGCCGGACTTGTCGTAGGTGCCTTCCACGACGACGCCAATCTTGTCGCGGAACATCTGCGGAGGCGTCTCCGTGGCGCGCACCAGCACGCTGGGCGCGCCTTCCTTGACGTCATCCGCCACGCGGAATTGCAGGGTGGTGTGCTCCGCGTTCCACTGGATGCTGCCTGCCTCCACCACGCCCCCCAGGCGGATGGTGGCCGAGTACGCCTTGTCACCCTGGCCCAGCATCTCCGACGGGCTCCAGTAGTAGACGAGGTTCTCACCGATGTTGCCGAAGGCCACGAATCCCAGGCCAGCCCCCGCGACGAGCAGGGCCCCCAGGGCAATCAGACGGTTGCGAGCGACGGGGGACATGGCGACTCACTCCTTGGCGTCGGTGGGGGCTTTGGGCCGACGAACCCACAGGGACACAGCGTAGAGAACGAGCATGGCGACTGTAATGCCGTAGCAGGCCCAGACATAGCCCCAGCCGCCAACGATGCGGCCGCTGCCCACCTGTCCGGGCGCCGCCGCGAGGATCCACAGCATCTGCGTGGAAAGCGTCATCATGTTCAGGCCACCCTCGTGGAGTTGGCGCCACCCGCAGCGGCGAGGTCCGACGGCAGCGCATCCGGGAGGGCCACCTCCGCCTCGCGCTCGGCCAGGGCCTGGCGGTAGCGCAGCACCAGGAACCAGAGGGTGAGGAACAGCATGCCGAAGGCCGACACGCGCAGGGCCAGCGTCATCTCCGGGTCCACCGTCTTCGGCGTGGACTGCACCTGGTGCAGGCTGCGCCACCAGCGCACGGAGAACCAGACGATGGGCAGGTTGATGGCGCCGATGATGGCCACCACCGAACTCCACGTGGCGCGCTTCTCCGGGTCCTCCACGAAGCGCCGCAGCACGAGGTAGCCGGTGTACGTCACCAGCATGATGGCCTGCGAGGTCAGGCGCGGATCCCACGACCAGTAGACGCCCCAGGTCGGCCGGCCCCAGATGGCGCCGGTGATCATCCCCGCGGTGCCCAGCACCAGGCCAATCTCCGCGGACGCCTCGGCGGCGGCATCCAGCTTCCAGCTCGCCTTCATGAGGTAGCTGATGGCCACCACGAAGTTGATGGCCATGGCCACCATGGCCACCCACTGGAGCGGGACGTGGACGTACATGATGCGCTGCACGTCACCCATCTCGCGGTCCGGCGGTGCCCACTCCAGTCCCAGCCACCACCCCGCGGCGAGAACGACCAGCGCCAGCGCCGGCAGGCCCCACTTGATGAACTTTCCCATCCGTCAGTCCTCGATGATCCGCGGGAACAGCAAGAAGCCTATGCCCCAATAAATCAGATTGAATCCGCCCAAAAGCCCGACCCATGAGCCAAACTGATTCATGGGGTCTCCCTGAAGTACGAGCGTGGTCGCCTTGGCCGCGGAGAGGAGGGCGGGGATGACCAGCGGGAACAATAGCAAAGGCAGAAGCACATCCCGTGCCCGGGCATTGCTCGAAATCGCGGCGTAGACGGTTCCTGGGGCGCTCAAGGCCAGGCTGCCGAGCAGGAGGATGAGCCCCAGGTCCACCATGCTGGTGACGATGCGCACCCCGTACAGGGCCACCATGACGGGCACCAGCAGGACGCCCAGGGCCGTCAGCAGCAGGGTGTTGCCCAGGGCCTTGGACAGGAAGATGGCGCGGGCGTCGGCGGGGGCCAGCCGGATGCCGTCCATGCACGCGTTCTCCGACTCGACGCGGAACGACTCGCCCAGGGCGAGCACGCTGGCGAAGAGGATGGCCAACCAGAAGTAGCCGCCGGCGTTCTTCTCCAGCAGCTTCGTGTCGGGGCCCAGCGCGAAGGAGAACATCAGCAGCGTGGCCAGCGCGAAGAAGATGATGGCGTTGAGGCGCGCGCGGGTGCGCCACTCGATGAGCAGGTCCTTGCGCAGCAACGCCAGGGTCGCCGTCAAAAGGCCGATGGGGCGGGGACGCGAGGTGCTCATGCCGCCACCGCCCGGCCTTCCTGCAGGTGAAGGCGTTCTTCACACAGCGTCAGGCCTTGCTCGATGAGGTGGGTGGCCAGGATGACGGTGACGCCGCTGGCCTTGAGTTCGGCGATGATGGCCTCCATGTCGCGGATGCCCGCGGGGTCCAGCTCGCCGAAGGGCTCGTCGAGCAGCGCGATGGACGGCGCCTTGAGCAACAGGCGGGCAATCGCCAGGCGCTTGCGCATGCCGGCGCTGAAGCTGCGGACCGGGCTGTCGGAGCGGCGGCTGAGTCCCACCCGGGTCAGCTCGTCGCTGGCGGCGTCCGCGGGCGAGGGCAGTCCCAGAAGCCGGGCCAGCACCGTGAGGTTCTGGTGCGCGGTGAGGTCCTCATAGAGGAAGCTGGCGTGCGACAGCAGCGCCACGTCCCGGCGCACCGCGTCGCGCTCCACCACCGCGTCGCGGCCGAGCACTTCCACCCGGCCCGCGGTGGGGCTCAGGGCGGTGGCCAGCAGGCGCAGCAGGGTCGTCTTCCCGGAACCGTTGTGGCCGGTGAGCAGCAGCGAGCGTCCGGCGGGGAGCGCGTACGTGAGACGCGCCAGGGCCCACCGGCGGCCATACCGCTTGCTGACGTCGTGCAGGGCAAGCGCGGGGGCGGCGGAGAGGGGAGGCATCGGCGGGGCGTTCGTATCCGGAAACCAGAACGTCCACCAGTGAAACCCAAGATGGTGGCCTGGATGGAGAAAGGGCGACCACATCGGGAGGAAAGGTTTTCCTCCCGATGTGGTCGGAGGTGCCCGCCGGGGGCCTCCGGGGTTCCACGGAGGGGAACGTCCACTGCTCGCCACGCGACCCGTTCGGACGGCTGGCCCTCTCGACTGCCCGGTCCAGGGTGCCCAACCTCCCTCCTGGCACCTCCCCTGCAACGGTGCGCGGGCATGGCGAGGCGGACTCAGCGGATCCGCGCGGAGGGCGTGAATGGCGACGGGCAAGGTGTTGCGTAGAGCGGTCAAGGCGGCGGCGGCGGGGATGATCCATTACAGCGGGATGCGGCGGGCAATGGCCGCGTATCGGCGCTCCCAGTCTGGCGGGAGGCGCATCCTCATCGTGAGCTACCACCGCGTGGTGAGCGACTTCACCGGGGAGCTGCAGCGCTCGATTCCCGGGCTGCTCATCTCCCAGGAGACCTTCCGCCGGCACCTCGAGGAGGCGCACGCGGCGGGCTTCGAGCTGGCCTCCATCGGTGACGCGGTGGACGTCATGAATGGCCGCCGGGTGGCGAAGAAGGACTTGTGCGTCGTCACGTTCGACGACGGCTACCGCGACGTCTACCGGTACGCCTATCCGGTGCTCAAGGAGATGGGCGTTCCGGCCATCACCTATCTGCCCACGGCGTTCATCAGCACCGATAAGCGCTTCAACCACGACCGGCTGTTCCACCTGCTTCGCCGTGTCCAGGAGCGCCGCTTCCGGCCGTTCTACGACTCGCTGCCCGCGCCCGCGCTGCAACTGCTGGGGCCCATCCTCTCCGGGCAGAAGACGGTGTCGGCGTCGCTGGACGACTTCATCGGCGAGCACCCCACGCGCGTGCTGACGGAGATCATCGATGCGCTGGAGCAGCAGCTCGGCGGCGGCGCGGACCTGGTGCCGGAGCAGGGCGACGTCATGAACTGGGACGAGGTGCGCCGCATGGCGCGCGACGGCTTCGAGTTCGGCGCGCACACGCTGGGCCACACGGTGCTGACGCTGGAGCCACAGGAGGTGGTGGAGCGCGAAATCCTGGAGTCCAAGCGCGCCATCGAGCGCGAGGTGGGCATCACCGTGCGCGACTTCGCCTACTGCAACGGCTGGTACTCGGACGAGGTCATCCGCGTGCTGTCGGCCAACGGCTTCCGTTCCGGTGTCACCACGGAGGACATGCCCAACCGCATTGGCGGTGACCCGTTCACCCTCAAGCGCAAGGTGCTGTGGGAGAACTTCAGCCTGGGCATGCTCGGCGACTATTCGTCGGCGCTCACCGGCTGCCAGCTGGATGACTGCTTCGGGGTGCTGGGCATGAGCAGCCCGGTGCCGGGGAAGCGCCCCCATTTCATCAGCGCCCCCACCGTGGGAAACCAGTTGAGCAGCGCCCCGGTGCGGGTGGGCCCCAAGCCCGCGACCAGTAACGAAATCGTGGTGGGCCCAGAGTCCGCCACGACCATCCAGGAGGCTCCGTGAGCGGAGGTTCCACGTCGGCCGCGTCCGGGGGCTCGTTCCTCGGGCGCGCCGGCCCCTTGGTGTTGGCCCGGCTGTTCACCGCCGGGCTGACGCTGTCCATTCCCCTCGTGCTCGCCCGGGTGCTGAACCTGGACGACTACGGGACGTACTACCAGCTGTTCCTCATCGCCACGACGCTCTACTACGTCCTGCCGTTCGGCGTGGTGCAGAGCCTCTACTACTTCCTGCCTCGCGCGGACGCGAAGCGGCCCTTCCTGGGGCAGACGCTGCTGTTCATGTCCGCCATGGGCCTGGTGGGCGCGGGAGCGGTGTGGGCGCTGCTCGGGTATGTGGCGGGCTGGTTCTCCAATCCCGCGCTGGCCGAGTACCGCCTGCCGCTGGCCGCGTACACCGCCTTTCTGCTGGGGAGCTTCCCGCTGGAGGTGTCCCTCACCTCGCAGGGCCGCACGAAGGCGTCCGCGGTCGTGTACCTGATATCGGATGCGGTGCGGGCCTCGGTGATGGTGGTGCCGCCACTCCTGGGCGCCTCGCTCTACGGAATGATGATGGCGGTGGCGGCCTTCGCGGGCCTCCGCTACCTGGCGACGTGGGTGGTGTCGCTGCGCGGTGCCACCGGACCTTGGGTGGACGGCCAGCGCTTCCGCGAGCAACTGACCTACGCGGCGCCCTTCGGCGCGGCGATGCTCTTGGCCATTCCCCAGCAGAACGCGCACCTGTACGCGGTGGCGGGCGCGGTGGCGCCGGCGCTGTATGCGCTCTATCGCGTCGGCTGCTTCCAACTGCCGGTGGTGGACCTGCTGTACACGCCGACCAGCGAGGTGCTGATGGTGCGGCTGGGCGAACTGGAGCGCGAAGGCCGCCTGGAAGAGGGCGTGGAGGCCTTCCGTGAAGCGGCCGGAAAGCTGGCCTACTTCTTCCTGCCTTTCGCGGCGTTCCTCTTCTCGGCGGCGCCGGAGTTCATCGGGGCGATGTTCGGTGAGAAGTTCCTGCCCGCGGTGCCCGTCTTCCGCATCAGCGTGCTGGGCGTGGTGCTCTCCATCCTCCCCATGGACGGGACGCTGCGCGCCCGGGGGCAGACGCGGGCCATCTTCGCGTCCTATGCGGTGAAGGCGGCGGTGACGGTGCCGCTGGTGTGGCTGGGGGTGAAGCACTTCGGGCTGATGGGCGGCATCGGCTCGTGGGCGGTGGCGGAGGTGGTGGGCAAGGCCATGCTGCTGGCCCGCGTGCCCGCGGCGCTGTCCACGCCGGAGCGGAAGCTGGGCGTAGCGGACGTGATTCCCTGGCAGTCGCTGGGCAAGGCCACGCTGGCGGCGTGCGCGGCGGCGGCGGCGGTGTTCGTCCTGCGGGCTGGTGCCCACGGGGCCTGGGCGCACCTGCCCACGGGCTTTCTGTGGCGCGTGCTGCCTCTGGCGGTGGCCGGGGCACTGTTCTTCATCGGATACCTGGTGGTGCTGCACTTCACGGGGGTGCGACCGCTCAGCTTGATCGCGGGGCTGCGAGCGCGAAGGGCGGGGTAGCGCACTTCCCTCCCTGCGGGGAGGTACCTAGTTTGGTGCGGTCGGAACAAGGGGATTGGGAGGCGTGATGGGTGTCGACGCGATGACGTTCTACCGGCTCGCGCGCAGGCTGAAGAAGCGGGGTGTGCCCCTGCTGCCAGCCGTGCTGCGCAAGGCCATCTACTATCTGCACAGTTCGTACATCCCCGAGGACGCGGAGATCGGCGAGGGGACACAGCTGGGCTACGGCGGCATTGGCGTGGTCATCCACAAGGCCGCGCGGATTGGACGCAACTGCCTCATCTCGCAGCAGGTGACCATCGGCGGGCGCTCGGGCATGGAGGGCGCTCCCGTCATTGGTGACTACGTGCGGATGGGCGCGGGCGCGAAGATCCTGGGCAACATCCACATCGGTGACTTCGCCGTCATTGGCGCCAACGCGGTGGTGGTGAAGGACGTGGCTCCGGGCACGGTGGTGGCCGGGGTGCCCGCGCGGGTCATCCGGCAGGACCCGGATCCGCTCGGGACGTACCAGCGCGAGATGGGGGAGCTGCCGCCCCGTGTGTCGCTGGTTTCCGTGCCGTCGTCTTCCAGGCTGCGCCAGTAGTCCGCGGGAGTCACATCGATGCGCGTGCTCCTCGTCGGGGATTACCCGCCACCGCATGGTGGCGTCGCGGTTCATGTTCAACAGCTTCATGGCTACCTGCGCGGCTGCGGGGTCGACGTGAGGGTGCTCGATATCGGGAAGGGGGGCCGGCCGGCTCCGGATGTCATCCCGGCTCGCGGCGCCGCTCCGTTCGCCCTGTGGCTCGCGCGGCACGTTGCCACCGGGTGGACAATTCACGTCCACACCAGTGGCAACAACCCGAAGTCCTGGGTGCTGGCGGGGATGGTGGGAAGCCTGCCCGGGCCGAAGTCTCCCCGGGTCATCACCCTCCACTCCGGACTGCTGCCGGACTACCTCGCCGCGTCCGACACGCGTCGGAGCTTCGTGCGCGTGGCGCTTGCGGGCTATGCGCGGGTGGTCGCCGTGTCCGACGCGGTGAAGTCCGCGCTGGTGGGCTGCGGTGTGCCCGCGGAGAAGATCGACGTGCTCCCGGCTTTCTGCGCCTCGCAGGTGCGGCCGGGGCCCGTTCCCTCGGCGGCGGAGGCCGCGCGCTCCCGGCGGCGGGTGCTGCTGTCCATGGCGCACCATCCATCGCCCGTCTACGGGCGCGCGCTGATGTTCCGGGCCCTGCGCGAGCTGGCGCAGACGTGGCCGGACGTGGGCCTGGCGCTCTTCGGTCCGGGCCTGGAATCCGAGGCGTTCATCCGCGACGTCCGCGAAGCGCGCGTCGCGGGCCACCTGGAGGTGCTGGGGGAGCTCGAGCACTCCGCTGCGCTGGGGCTCATCGCGCGCAGCGACGCTTTCGTGCGGCCCACCACACATGACGGGGACTCCATCTCCGTGCGCGAGGCGCTGACGCTGGGAGTGCCCTGCGTGGCCAGCGATGTCTGCGTCCGGCCCCAGCCCGCCCGCGTGTTCGCCGCGGGCAATGCCAGGGAGCTGGCGCGGGTGATTCGCGAGGCCGTGGCGGCAGGGCTCATGCATGTGCCCCAGGTGGATGCGGGGCCGGAGCTGCTCTCGCTGTACGGGGAGCTGTCCTCCAGCAACGGATTGAAGTCGTCACACGAACAAGGTTCAGGCCTGGGGGAGACGAGACATGCGGCGCAGTGATGAGTTGGACCTCGCGCGCAGGGCACTGCGCGGACGTGACCTGGTGGTGTTCTCCAACGACTGGGATGGGGACCCGCTGTCGAAGGTCCACATCATGCGGATTCTCTCCCGGGAGAACCGCATCCTCTGGGTGAACAGCATCGGCAACCGCGCGCCGAAGGCCAACGCGCATGACGTGAAGCGCATCATCGACAAGCTGGGCCGCTTCACCGAAGGCGTCCGCGAGGTGGAGCCCAACATCCACGTTCTGTCGCCGCTGGCCATTCCCTTCTATGGCTCGGAGCTGGTGCGCGGCGCCAACCGGCAGTTGCTGCGGCTCCAGGTGCTGCGGGCGATGAAGAAGCTGGGCTTCCAGAAGCCCATCTCCTGGAGCTTCCTGCCCGCGTCCGCGCCGGTGTCCGGCACGCTGGGCGAGGCGTTCGTCATCTACCACTGTGTGGACGAGTTCTCCGCCTTCAGCGACACCAATGGCCGCCACATCGCGGAGCTGGAGGAGCGGCTGCTCAAGCGCGCCGACCTCTGCATCACCTCCGCCGAGCGGCTGCGTGAGAACAAGGCCCGCGTCAATCCGCGCACGGTGCTGGTGCGGCATGGCACCGACTTCACCCACTTCGTGAAGGCGTGCGACCCGGCCACGACGATTCCCACGGACATCGCCCGTCTGCCCAAACCCATCATCGGCTTCTTCGGGCTGGTGGCGGACTGGGTGGACCAGGAGGCCATCATCGCCACGGCCCGCGCCCACCCGGGAGGCTCGGTGGTCATCATCGGCAAGACGACGCCGGACTGTGACGACTCCGCGCTGCGCGCCGAGCCGAACATCCACATGCTGGGTCGCAAGCGGTACGCGGACCTGCCCGGCTACAGCAAGGCATTCGACGTGGCGCTCATGCCGTTCAAGGTCAGCGAGCTGACGCTCAACGCCAATCCGCTTAAGGTGCGTGAGTACCTGGCGTCCGGCCTGCCCGTGGTGTCCACGGACCTGCCGGAGGTCCGCAAGGTGGGGCTCTGCAAGATTGCCAAGGACACCGAGGACTTCGTGCGCAAGGTGGACGAGTGTCTGGCGGACAAACCCGGTCCGAACCGCGAGCGCGCCGAGCGCATCTTCGGCGAGAGCTGGGACGCGCGCGTGGATGAGATTCGCCACCACGTGGGCGCGGCGCTCATGGCGGACGGCAAGGCGCTCTGACGTACCGCCCGCCTAGGCGCGGGCTTCGCGGCCCGCCAGCGCCCGCTCCAGGTGGGCGTAGCGGCGGGCCACCCGCGCGTAGTCCGCCGGTGCCACGGTGGGCTGCGCGTGGGTCCGCGTAAGGTCGGCCTTCGCCTCCAGGTACTCGGTGGCGGAGACGCCTCCGTCCTGTTCCATCAGGCGCGCGGCGTCCTCGTCCGACAGGCCCATGGGGATGCCCAGGCGCTCCTGCATCTGCTGGCGCAGGGCCTGGTCCAGCTCGGGTAGCAACTCCTTCTCCACCTTCGCGCGGCGCATCAGCCAGCCCATGCTGCGCACGTACTCCAGCGCGGACCGGTGGCGTTCCACGCGCAACGGGCGCGGCGCTCCGAAGCGTGTGCCTCGCGACACGACGTAGAGCAGACCCACCGCCAGCACCTGCGCCGTGAAGACCCAGATGCCACGGGAGAAGGGGGGCGGCGGCGCGAGCTGGTGGTGGTACTCGTCGAACAGCAGGGGCCCGCGGGCAGCCAGCGCTTCCCAGAAGCGCAGGTTGTCCAGCAGCTCCAGGCGCCGGTTCTCCAGCAGGTCCGAACCGGCCAGCACGTACACCTCGCCCTTGCCCATGGCCCTGCGCCACACCGCCACCGCGCCGCCCATGCCGGCGACGGGCACGGCGTCATCGTGGCCCATGCGCAGGCCCCGGTCCTGGGAGACTCGAAGCTGGGAGAGTCCGTGGAGGGGACCCACGGGCAGCCATACGTCCACGGTGGTCCCGCCCACGTCGGACAGCGTCGAGTCCAGGCCGCGGCTGCTGGCGGGTAGCATCAGCCCGGACTCCAGATGCAGCCATCCCTCGAGCGCCGCTTGATGTTTCCCCAACTCGCGGGGCGACAGGTACACGAGCGTCCCGCCTTCCTGGACGAAGCGTTCCAGCTCGGTGACTTCTTCCGTCGTCACGGGCCGGCCCTCGGGCGCCGCGAGCACCAGGGTGCGCGTGTCAGGGGGAATGGCTTCGAGCGGCGTCAGCAGCGTGTCCACGGCCCGGCCCCCCTCGCGGAGGTACAGATAGAGCGCGCGAGCACCCTGCGGCGCCGTGTTCTCCACAGTGGGCACCGGTGAGTCAGGCGCGTCCCTGCGCGTGGACAGGCCCACCGCCAGGGCCAGCGCGATGAGCACTCCGAAGAAGACGACGGTCCGGGAGTTCGTCACCGTGCGCCCTCCGTGGCCAGGGTTCCATTCAGCGACTCGACCTCGGTGACGAAGCGGGCGGCTTCCTCCGGCGCCACCGGCGCGAGCGAATAGAAGGTCCGGTCGTACCAGCCCATCAGCCGCTCCACCTCGCGCACCAGCGCCGCGGACGCGCCGCGGCCCGGCAGCTCCGCCGCCAGCTCACGGTTCGTTCGCACACGGTCTGGCCGGGCCAGCCGCCGCTCCTCCAGTGAGGACAGCAGGCTCAACAATCCTTCCCGGATGGCTTCGCGTGCATCCGTGGAGAGCGCCGCCCGGGCCCTGCGCAGGTGTTCGGCCGGGGAGTCCAGGACCAACGGCTCCGCGTTCGCTGCGGAGGAGGCGGAGACATGCGCCGCCTTGCGTCCACGCCGCGCGCGGAGCCGGAGCACGCTCCACAGGATGAGCGCGAGCGCCAGCCCCAGCATTACCGCGCGCGTGGCCACCGCGAAGCCCTGAGCTCCCCTGGATTCGAAGAGGCCCTCCAGCCACGCCGTCACCTCTCGCATGATGCGCTTCAGGGCATCGCCGTGCCGCTGGCGCGCGCGGGCGAACTCGGGCCGGTCGAGGATGGCCTCCAGCCGCTCGGGTTCTGTCGGTGGGGGCGGGACGGCGCTGGGGCTGTTCGCCAACGCCTGGACGTCGCAGGCCTCCTTCAGGAAGCGCGCGATCTGCTCCGCGCGCTCGGGGGCGGTGTCCCCGTCCTGGACGGGAGGCAGCGGGATTCCGCCCAGGCGTGCTGACAGCGTGCTCGCTTCATCGGCGAATCCGGCCGGGCGGTATTCGGCCGTCTCGCGCAGGTCCAGGGTGATGTCCTCGCGCTCGGCGCAGGGCAGGGAGGCCAGCAGCAGGAGGAGGGGCAGGCTCGGCACGGTGGAGTCCAGAGGGCGCCGTCAATTGGCGGGCGTCATCGTGTTGAGCTGGTGCTCCAGGTCCAGGGCTTCGCGGCGCACGCGCATGTCCAGGTAGAAGAGGGCGCAGAAGACGAAGTTGATGGGCGTGAAGAAGGACTGCGCCACCGTCTGCAGCAGCTCCACCGGGACGAGCAGCAACTGCGGCGTGCGGGCCATGGTCCCCGGGTCGAAGGGGCTGCCGTAGGGCATCATCACCAGCCACGAGGGCAATCCGGAGACGAGCTGGACGGAGATGAGGATGAGACTCACCACGGTGAAGAGAATCATCGCCCGCACCATCACCCGTCCCATGAAGCCCGGCTCCACGCGGCCCGACAGGAGCTGACCGGAGCGCCGGAACGTCTCCCAGGCGCCCAGGTCCTCCATGGCCAGCACCGGGGGCACCAGCAGGAAGCGCAGCATGTACCAGAGCGCCGCGGCCAGCAGTCCCAGGCTCGCGAGCAACGTACCGACCACGCCCAGCACGACGGCCAGGGTGTTGGAACCCGAGGCCACTCCGACGGCGATGCCGATGATCGCGAGGATGAGCCCGGGCAGCATGAGCGCCATCGTCACCAGCGCGGACCAGCCGAGCGACAGCAGGTACACCCCGGTCAGCGTGCCCAGCCGCGAGAAGCTCCGGCGCAGTGCATCCGCGGGGCGGACCGGCTCTCCCAACTGGGAGGTGAGGACGTAGCGGGACGCGGCCAGGGTGGCCAGCCAGTACATCCAGACGAGGAACAGGAACAGGCTCATCCACAGCGCGATGGTGATGCTCGCTTGCGGCAGCATGACCGCCGGGTCCAGTTGGGCGCGCGACTCCGCGTCTCCCGTGTAGAGCAGTGGCGCCAACCGTTGGCCAATCACCAACGTCGCCTTGGTCGCGATGTAGTTCACCAGCGTGAAGCCGAAGCTCAGCAGGAAGAGGGGCTTCAGGTGGGAGCGCCAGAAGGTGGCGGCACGGTCAATCATCTCCCCCATGGCGAGGGGGCGCAGCGCGGCGGCAGCGGGAGTGGAGCTCACGGGGTGCGCAGCATAGCCCGCCCGGCGCGCGCGGCCAGCAGGCTCCGAGCCGCCGCCGTCGGGTCGTCGGCCTCCAGGACGGACGAGATGACCGCGAAGCCCGCCGCGTCCGGTAGCGTCATCGCCCGCGCGGGGGTGATTCCGCCCAGGGCCAGCGCGGGGCAGGGCAACGCCGCGGCCAGGGCGCTGAACCCCTCCGGCCCGAGGGGAGGCCGTGTGTCTCCCGGCTTGGAACCGGGCGCGAACACCGGGCTCACCAAGGCGAGGTTCGCGCCTCGGGCCGCATGGGCCTCCGCCACGTCATGCACGGCGGCGCTGATCCACCTCCCGGCGGGAAGGTGCGGGCGGACGTCCATGGGGGAAGGGCCATGGGCGGGAAGGTGGATATGGGCGCCGACGAGCAGCGCCACGTCGACACGCCCATTGATGAAGAGCGGGTTGCCACGTGGGTGGCACAACGCGGCAAGCTCCCGCGCCTCGTCGAGGAATCGGCGCCCGGTGGCCTCGGGATGGCGGTGCTGGACGGCCACCTCGGGCCCGGCGTCGAGCGCCCGGGTGAGCGCCCACCTCAGCCGTTCGGACGGCAGGCGCCAGTCGGTGATGACGACGAGCCGGGGAACGGTTGAAGGCACCACCGTGCGCCCCCGACCGTCAGTGGTGGACGAGCCCGTCAATCGGGCTGGACGCGGAGCCGTAGGCCTTTCGCGGGATGCGGCCCGCCAGATACGCGTCGCGGCCAGCCTCCACCGCCTTCTTCATGGCCACGGCCATGCGCACCGGGTCCTGCGCTCCGGCGATGGCGGTGTTCATCAGCACCGCCTCCACGCCCAACTCCATGGCGATGGCCGCGTCGGACGCCGTGCCCACGCCCGCGTCCACGATGACGGGGACCTTCACCGTCTCCAGGATGAGGCGGATGTTGTGCGGATTGCGGATGCCCAGGCCGCTGCCGATGGGCGCCGCCAGCGGCATCACGGCCGCGCAGCCCGCGTCCTCCAGCTTGCGGGCGGTGATGGGGTCGTCGCTGGTGTACGGCAGCACGGTGAAGCCCTCCTTCACCAGGATGCGGGCCGCCTTCACCGTCTCCTCGACGTCCGGGTAGAGCGTCTTCTCGTCGCCGAGCACCTCGAGCTTCACCCACTTGCTCATGCCCAGCTCCTCGGCGAGCCGGCAGGTGCGGACCGCGTCATCCGCCGTGTAGCAGAGCGCTGTGTTGGGGAGCAGGCGCAGGCGGTTGCGGTCAATCCAGTTCATCAGCGACGCCTCGCCCGTGGCCTTGAGGTCCAGGCGGCGCACGGCCACGGTCACCATCTCCGTGCCGGAGGACTCGTGGCAGCGCTTCATGATGTCGTGGCTGGGATACTTCCCCGTGCCGAGGATGAGCCGGGAGCTGAACGTCACTCCGGCGATGGTGAAAGGCTTGTCCTGGATGCTCATGTGCGGACTCCTGGCTAGCCGCCGCCGACGAAGGTGACGATTTCCACGCGGTCTCCCGCCTGGAGGTGGTGTTCGGGATGGCGGGCGCGGCGCACCACCTCCGCGTTCACTTCCACGGCGACGCCGGGGCCGCCCACTTGAAGCGACTCCAGAAGTGCCGAAAGGGTGGTGCCTTCCGGCACCTCGTGCGTCTCTCCGTTGACCCAGACCTGCATGGCCTCACGGCTCCTTGCGACGACGGGACCTGGGCACGCACTACAAGGGTGACTCCGCGCTGTCAACGCGCTCGCGGACCCGTACGCCCGCTACCGTCACCGGTATACTCGGGGGCATGATCGTTCGCTGGACGGCGGGGCGGATGTGGGCAGCGCCTCCCAGGATGACGGGGGCGTGGTGCGACACGGACGGAGGGAATTGAGATTCCGACCACACGCCCCATGAAGAGACTTCTCGCGAGCGCATCCTTCTCCGTCTGCGTGGCCATGGCGTGCACGCCGGACGCCATCGATTTCACGGGCAAGACGTGCGAGGACGCACAGGATTGCCCGCCGCCGTACGTCTGTGTCGCGGCGAGGCCAGGGGAAGGACGCACCTGTGAGGTGCTGGGACTGCCGGGAGTGCCGGACGGCGGTGACGCGGGGCCCGTGCCCACGTGGTGCGAGGACATCCAGCCCATCATGGCGGCGAGTTGCGTGAGTTCGTGCCACGGCGCCGATACGAGCGACAGCGGCGTGAAGTCGTTCCGCCTGGACTACTACGCGCCCGAGGATGGAGGTATCCCAGGCGCGCACGCGATGGCGGCGCGAATCCAGGCGCGCGCGTACGTGTTCAAGGACATGCCGCCGCCGTGGCGTCCGGTACCCATGCCGACGGCACAGGAGCGCGAGCGCATCGCGCGGTGGGCGCGAGAAGGCGCGCCGCTGTGCGCGGACGCTGGCTCCGAAGAGGTGCCCGGTGGCGTGGACGGTGGCCTCTAGCCGCTCTTACGGCTGGGCCCCGTATCTCCGTTTTCTGTCCTTGTTCCCTGGTAGGGCAGGCAGGCGGCCATGCGCCCCGTGGTCCGCCGTGTGCCCCTAAGGCATCCGTGTGCGCCAGACAACCCCTGTTCAAGGGCGGGGGGAGCGCCCAGTTTCTGCCCAACGCCGGGGGAAACGCTCTCTCGGCCGCATGTGAGTGAGGGGGGAAACCTTCTCCCATTTCCACGTGAAAGGAGCAGGAACAAATGCGCAAGCTCATGATGGCGGTCACTGCGGTTGCGGGTATGTCGTTGGTCGTCACTGGCTGCAGCAAGCGCGACAACGTCGAGTCGCAGCGCCAGGACGTCGCCGAGGCTCAGGTGGAGGCGCAGCAGAAGACGGCGGAGGTCCGTCAGGACGCGCGGGAGGACATCGCCAGGACGCAAATCGAGGCCCAGGAGGACATCGCTGGGACGCAGCGTGAGGCCGCGGAAGAGGTCGCCAGCGCGCAGCAGGACGTCCAGGACGAGCGCCAGGACCTGGCCGAGGCCGAGGCTGATCGCCGGACGGACCTGAACGGCGACATGGCCCTGGGTGGCTCTGGCGCAGCGGGTGCCACCGCTGCCGCGAGCAGCGTCAGCGGCCGCGTGCTCTCCACCGGCAACGATGAGCTGACCGTGGTCGACACCAGCAACAACAAGCAGCTCGAGCTGAAGACGAACGACCAGACGCGCATCCTGCACAACAACCAGCCGCTGAAGCTGGATGACATCGAAGAGGGTGCCCAGGTCCGCGCCTCGTATGTCCGGGACGGTGAGGACATGGTGGTGCGCGAGCTGACCGTGACGCAGCCGGTGCTGAAGAAGAAGTAGTAGTCAACGCGTCGAGCGCAGCGGGCGGCTCGTTTCCTCACGGACCGCTCAGAGACGGCCTCTGCTTCGGCGGGGGCCGTTTCCTTTTTTCCCTGAATCCGTGCTGGGAGGTTGGAAGGGTGTGTCGGACGTGGGTGGTAGGAGGGATGCGTGAGGTTTTCTCACGCCTTCCCAACCCAGGGGAGGACTTCCTGCCCAGGAGGCATCACTCGAGATGTCCACTCACCCCCCAGATCCGCCCGCTTCAAAGCCATTCATCCTCTTCACCACCGGGGCCACGGCGTATGAGTTGATCCGCTACCTCGGGGCACGGGGCTCCGGAGAGCTGCTGCTCGCCCGGCGGCACTATGCGGGCGTCCCCGGCGACCTCGTGCTCGTCAAACGTTTGCAGGACGTCGGAGACGCGCAGGGTCGCGCGCGCCTGCGCGAAGAGGTCAAGCTGCTGATGCGGCTCAGCCACCCGGCCATCGTGCAGGTGTTCCTGGTGCGGGTGCATGAAGGATTGCCCCACCTGGTCATGGAGCACGTGGACGGAAAGTCCCTGGAGACGCTCATCAGCTACGCGGCCCTGCGGCGCCGGCCCTTCTCGGAAGCGTTCGCCGCCTACGTGGGCGTGGAAGTGGCGGATGCGCTGCACCATGCTCATACGCTGGAAGACGCCCGGGGCCGCCCGTTGGGCATCGTCCACCGGGATGTGTCGCCGCGGAGCCTGCGTCTGGATGCGCGGGGCCATGTGAAGCTGTCTGACTTCGCCATGGCCTGGGCGAAGCTGCCGGGGCGCATCGTCACGGAGACCCATGTCGTCCGGGGCGACCTGGCCTACGCCTCTCCGGAAGCGCTGGAGCGAAAGCCGCTGGACGGCCGCGCCGACCTGTTCTCCTTGGGGGTGGTGCTGCTGGAGGTGCTCACCGGCCTGCACCTGTTGGATCTGGAGGACGTGGAGCGGGCCGCGCTTGCCGCGGGGCCGCTGCCTGACGCGGAGGTGCTGCTGGCGGAGGTGCCAAGCTGGTTGCCCGCGCCCTTGATGGCCGCGCGCATGGCGTGTCTGGCGCCGGCGCATGTGGAACGCGCCACCCAGGGATTGTCCCCGGCCATGCGGGCCATCCTCGGCCGGCTTTTGCGCCGGGAGCCCTCAGAGCGCTTCCAGTCCGGGCAGGAACTGGCGGACGCCCTGCGCGCCGTGTTGGCCGGTCAGGGGTACGCCTACGGACCGACCGAAGCCATGCGGGAGGCCACCCAGGTCCGCCGCGACGCCCGCTGCCGCCGGCAGATGGCGGATGTGCTGCGCTGGGAGGACTCCGTGCGTCCGGAGGCCCCGCCGCGCACGACATCCGGGTCGGAGCCTTGAGGGACGGCAGGGGCAAAGGGGGCAGGGCAGGGCCCTTGAGTGAGCATCGGGACGCGGGTGGTGCTTGTTTCGCGCACGCGGGTGGGCAGACTTGCGCGCATGGGTGACGTGAAAGAGTTCCACCAGCGGTGGTGCATCGCGGACGGCCATGCGGATTCCCTCATGTGGAACCGCGACCTGTGTGAACGCTCTGAAGAGGGCCATGTGGACTTCCCCCGCCTGCGAGAGGCGGGGGTGAAGCTCCAGTGCTTCACCATCGTCACCCGGGGCTTCCCCTTCATCGGAGGCTTCCCAGTGTTCGCAGCGTGGCGTGGGTGGCCCCGGGAGGCCCGGGCGAGCGAGTGGACCCGGGCGCTCTGGCAGATTGAGCAGATGGCGTCCTTCTGTGCGCGCTCCGGGGATGCCGCCCGCATCACCACGACCGGCGCCATGCTGGAGGACAACCTCGCGCAGGGGCGGCTGTCCGCGGTGCTGGGCGTGGAAGGGGGGCACGCCATCGAAGGCCAGGTGGCGCGCCTGTCGGAGCTTCACCAGCGCGGGGTGCGCTTCATGGGCCTCACCCACCTGTCCAACAACGACCTGGGTGGTTCTTCCTTTCCGATGATGGGCAACCGGGGCCTCACACCGCTGGGCCGGGATGTCATGGAGGAGATGGCCCGGCTGGGCATGAGCGTGGATGTGGCGCATGCCTCGGAGTCCACCCTCAAGGACCTCTTCACCCACCCCTCGGTCCGGTTCTTCTGCTCGCACACGGGCGTCCGCGCGGCGGGCGGCGGCTGGCGCAACCTCTCCGACGAATCCCTGCGCTTCATCGCAGACCGGGGCGGGGTGGTGGGCATCATCTTCGCCCCCGTCTATCTGGGCGGTGACACCGTGGATGACGTGGTCCGGCACATCGAGCATGCCGTGGACGTCATGGGGG
>NZ_SRLV01000099.1:0-31348 GCF_006518205.1 Myxococcus sp. CA005
GCACGGACGTCAGCGGCCGGAAAGAAGCCCGCATCGGGCAAGGCGGCGGTGGGCGGGAAGAAATCCGTGGCGAAGCCGGCCTCGGCGCGCGAAGGTCCCACCAGGCGGGCCGGCGCGAAGCAGACGTCCACGGCGAAGCGGGGCGCGGCGGGTTCGTCCCGGTCGAAGCGGTAGCGAATCGGGCCGGTCATTCCAGAGTGGATAGAACGTTACTCCTGTGCGGCACGTCATCTTCCGGGTGGAGAAGGAGCGTTACGGGTTGCCGCTCTCGGCGGTGCGGGAGGTCGTCGTGCCTCCCGAGCGCTTCACCCGTGTGCCGCGTGCGCCACTGGCCATTACAGGCGTAATGAATCTGCGCGGCAGGGTCGTGACAGTGGTAGAGCTGCGGCAGCTTCTGAGTCTTCCCGAGGGTCCTACCCCGCCCGGACGGGTGGTTCTACTGGACCGCGGGCGGAGAGACCTGGGACTGTTGGTAACGGACGTAGATGGCATCGAAGCGGTGGAGCGGGTGAGCACGGCGCCAGGAAAGATGACGCCTGCCATCCGGGGCGTCGCCAGGCTGGGTGGCCTGGGAGTGACTGTCCTGGACCCAGAAGGGTTGGACGCCGCGGTGGTTGCCTTGTTCACCCATTCCAAGTGAGTAGCCCCCTGGAAAGCGCGGATGCTAGTGTCCGCGCTCCTCTAGGTGATTCGGAGGCGGAGTTCTTCACATGGCTAAGCGGGTCCTGGTCGTCGACGATGCCATCTTCATGCGCAACATGATCAAGGACATCTTTGCGTCTGGGGGGTTCGAGGTCGTCGGTGAGGCGGCCAACGGCCTGGAGGCCGTGGAGAAGTACAAGGAGCTCAAGCCCGACCTCACGACGATGGACATCGTCATGCCCTTCAAGAGCGGCATCGAGGCCACGCGAGAGATCATCAAGGCGGACAGCAGCGCGGTGGTCATCATGTGCTCCGCGCTCGGGCAGGAGAGCCTGGTGATGGAGGCCATCGAGGCGGGCGCCTCGGACTTCATCGTCAAGCCGTTCCGGGCCGAGGACGTGCTGGCCGTGGTGAAGAAGGTCCTGGGCGAGACGTGAGCGGCTGCGCCCTGGCGCGGGCTGTCCACCCTTCCTGACACGAGGCCGGGTCCATGACGATGGACATGTCCCGCTACCTCGGGCTCTTCATCTCCGAGGCGACCGACCACTTGGAGGCGCTCGGGCGTGACCTCGTGGAGCTCGAGCGCGAGGGCTCGTCCAGCGCGGTGGATTCGATGTTCCGCCATGCCCACTCGGTCAAGGGCATGGCGTCGTCCATGGGCTTCGAGCCCATCGCCATCGTGGCGCACCGCGTAGAGGACCTCGTGGACGCCGTCCGTCAGGACCGCGGCCGCCTGGACCGCGACCTGGTGGACCTGCTGCTCACCGCCGCCGACACCATGCTCGCGCAGGTGCGCGCGGTGGCGGAGGGCAAGCAGCCGGATGATTCCGCGGCGCTCCTGACGCAGCTCAGCCAGCGCGTCACCACCATGACGGGTCAAGCCCCGGCCGCCACGCGCGTCGCGAAGGTGACGGCGCTGAAGCCAGAGGGCGGCGGCTCGGATGGCACGGGCGGAGGCTCGGATGGCTCGGGCACTGCGGGCGGCTCGGGCACTGCGGGCGGCTCGGGCACTACGGGCGGAGCGGGCGGCTCGGGCACTACGGGAGGAGGCTCGGATGGCTCGGGCACGACGGGCGGAGGCCCGGATGGTTCGGGCACTGCGGGCGGAGCTGGTGGAAGCTCGGGCACTACGGGCGGAGCTGGTGGAGGCTCGGGCACTGCGGGCGGAGCTGGCGGCTCGGGCCCTACAGGCGCCGGTGCCAGCCCTGCCTCAACGCACGGTGGCGGAGCTGCTGGCAGCGGCACCCGGAGCTGCGTCGACGGAGGCTCGGGCGCCGCGGGTGGCAGTGCCAGCCCCGGCGTAGCCAGCGGCACTGGTGTTGACGGTGCGGGGCCCGGCCCGGCCAGCCCCAATCTGATGAACGGCGGACCCGGTACCTCCGCCACCTCCAGCGCGCCGAATGGAGCGCATGGTACCAGCGCCCCATTATCCCCGGACGGAGCCACCGGAGGCGTGGTGGTGCCGCTGTCCACGCGCCGGGCCTCGGACGTGCCTGGCACCGACGCCGGATCCGCGGCTCCAACGCCCGACCTGGCCAACTCCCTGAAGGCCGCGGCCAGCGCGCCGCTCCCGGAAACGCTGGCCCAGCGCTGGGCGGTGCGGCTGCGCATCGCGCCCACCTGTCAGGTGCCCGGCGTGCGCGCCTTCCTCGTCCACAAGCGCCTCACCAACCTGGGCACGCTGGTGGAACTCCGGCCCGCGCTGGAGGAACTGAAAGCCGGCCGCATCCCAGACGGCAACATCCAACTGGAGCTGGAGACCCCGGCGGGCGAAGCGGGCATCCACGCGGCGCTGAAGAACGTGGCCGAAGTGGAGGTCCTCTCGGTGAAGCCCGCGGTGGCCGCGCCCGTGGTGCAGCCCACCCTGGTGCCTGTCCCCGACGGCGCCCGAGCGTCCTCGGACACGGCGTCGCGCACGGTGCGCGTGCGCACGGAGCTCCTCGACTACTTCCTCGACACCGTGGGTGAGCTGATGCTTGCCACGGCCCGCCTGCGCGAGGTGGGCAAGGTGCTGCCGGAGAACACGCGCCCCGCGCTGGAAGAGGGCGTCTACCGGCTGCACACGTTGGTGAAGGACCTACACGACAAGGTGATGACGGCGCGCATGACGCCGCTGTCCCTCATCACCGACCGGCTGCCCCGGGCGGCGCGAGACATCGCCCGCCGCAAGGAGCGCGAGGTCGACCTGGTCATCACCGGCGCGGAAATCGAACTCGACCGGGCCATCCTCGAGGAGCTGTCAGACCCGCTGCTCCACCTGCTGCGCAACTGCATCGACCACGGCCTGGAGGCGCCCGAGGATCGCGCCGCCGCGAAGAAGGGCCCACGAGGCCGGGTGCTGGTGGCGGTAAAGCGCGCCAGGGACCGCGTCATCATCGAGTTGGAGGATGACGGCCGCGGCATGGACCCCGCGAAGCTGAAGAACGCCGCGGTGTCGCGAGGCCTGCTCTCGGCGGAGGCCGCGGTGCGCCTGACGGACCGCGAGGCCTTCATGCTGTCGTGCCTTCCGGGCGTCTCCACCGCCAAGGACATCACCGACATCTCCGGCCGCGGTGTGGGCATGGACGCGGTGAAGCGCGTGGTGGAGAACGTCGGAGGCACGCTCGAAATCGACAGCGAGCGAGGCCGAGGCACCCGCTTCACCCTGCGACTTCCACTGACGGTCGCGGTGGTGCACCTGCTGCTGGTGGAGGTGGGCGAGGAGGTCTTCGGCCTGCCCATCGCCAAGGTGGTGGGTGCGACGGAGGCGGACGGGGAGTCACTCAGCCGGAGCCGCGAGACGGCCCTGCTGCCCCATGGTAATTCGCTGCTGCCGGTCCATTCGTTGGATGCGCTGGTGGGCGTACCTGCCCCCCGGAGACTGGGAGCCCGGCCTTTCGTGGTGATGGACGGGGATTCCGGCCGGGTGGCCCTGGCGGTGGACCGCCTGTTGGGACAGGAGGAAGTGGTGCTCAAGCCGCTGTCGCGGCCCCTGGACTTGCTGCCCGGCCTGTCCGGCGTCACCATCCTGGGAAGTGGGCGTCCGGTGTTCATCCTGGACGTGCCGAGGTTACTGTCCGCGTGAGCCAGCCCCTGCACAGCGACGCGCAACTCGACGCACTGCGCGAGGTGGCCAACATTGGTTGTGGCCACGCGGCCAATGCGCTCTCCCGGCTGATGGGGGGACGCAAGGTGGACCTCTCCATTCCCCGCGTGTTGCTGACAGGCCCCTCCGACGCCGCCGAGCTTCTGGGCGGAGCCGCGCCGGTGGTGTCGGGGTGGCTGGGCATCCAGGGCGGGCTGCGGGGTGCCCTGTTGCTGGTGCTGCCCCAGCAGGACGGAGCCGCGCTGGAAGCGCTGCTCCTGGAGGGTCAGCCCGCGATTCATCAGACCGAACGGGACAGCGTGATGGCGGAGACGGCGAACATCGTCGCCAGTGCCTGCCTGTCCGCCATGGGCCGGCTGACGGGCTGGAAGCTGGTGCCCACGGTGCCCACGGTGCGGCGAGGCCGCGCGCGGGACGTGGTGTCCGACGCGGTGGGGCAGGTGGAGGGCGACGCCAGCAGCGTGGTGGTGTTGGAGGCCCGCTTCCTCGCGACCGCGGCACCCCCGGTGGGTGGGCAGTTGCTGTTGGTGCTGGCGCGCGACAGCATCCGCGACCTGCTGGCGCGGCTGGGCGTGTAGCCCGTTTCGAGCTAGACGGGCGCCCATGGATGAGAAGGCGCTGAAACAGCTCCTGGGCAGTGTGAAGTCCGGCCGCGTCTCCGTGGACGACGCGGTGGGCAAGTTGAAGGACCTGCCCTTCGCGGAGCTGGGGTACGCGACGCTCGACACGCACCGCAACCTGCGCTTCGGCTTCCCGGAGGTGGTGCTGGGTGAGCCCAAGACGGTGGAGCAATTGCTGGGCATCGTCGGGGCGTTGGTGGAGCGCAAGCAGACGGTGCTGGTGACGCGGCTCCAGCCGGACAAGGCGGAGGCGCTGGTGGCGCGCTTCCCCAAGGGCGAGTACCACCCGGTGGCGCGCATCTTCCATCTCAAGCAGGGCAAGGTGCGCGCGGGCCGCGTGGCCGTGGTGACGGCGGGCACCAGCGATATCCCCGTGGCGGAAGAGGCGGCCACGACGGCCGAGGCCATGGGCGCGGAGGTGCGGCGCGTCTACGACGTGGGCGTGGCCGGCATCCACCGGCTGCTGCGGCGCCGCGAGGAAGTCCAGGAGTGCCATGCCGCCGTGGTGGTGGCGGGCATGGAGGGCGCGTTGGCCAGCGCGCTGGGCGGACTGGTGGGGATTCCCGTGGTCGCGGTGCCCACGTCGGTGGGCTACGGCGCCAACTTCAAGGGCGTGTCCGCGCTGCTGGCCATGGTGAACTCGTGCGCCTCCAACGTGGCCACGGTGAACATCGACAACGGTTTTGGCGGTGGCTTCTACGCCGCCCTCATCTCCCGCACGAAGGGACGCAGGTGAGCACCATGCGACGCATCCTCTACCTGGAGCCGGTGGGCGGCATCGCCGGGGACATGTTCCTGGCGGCGGGCCTGGACCTGGGCATTTCCCCGGCGGAGCTGGAGCGCGCGCTATCGGGCCTGCGCGTCCCGGGCTGGAAGCTGGCGGTGAGCCGCGCGGTGCGCCACGCCATCAGCGGCACGCACCTGGACGTCGTGCTGGATGCGCGCGAGGCCCATCCGCACCGCGCCTACGCGGACATCCGGCGTCTCATCGAGGAGGCGGACACGCTGCCCCCGCGCGCGAAGGAGCGGGCGCTGGCGGTGTTCCGCGCCATCGGCGAGGCGGAGGCGAAGGTCCACGGCGTGTCCATCGACGACATCCACTTCCATGAAGTGGGCGCGGTGGACTCCATCGTCGACATCTGTGGCGCGGCGGTGGTGCTGGAGCTGTTGGGCAACCCGGAGGTCCATGCGGCGCCGCCGCCGCTGGGCAGCGGCACCATCCGCGTGGCTCATGGCGCCATGCCCATTCCCGTGCCCGCGACGCTGGAGTTGCTGCGTGACGTGCCCGTGCGCTTCGAAGGCGTGGGTGAGCTGACGACGCCCACGGGCGCGGCGCTGCTCAAGGTGCTGGCGCACATCGGCCATCCGCCGGACTTCATCGTGGAGAAGGTGGGCTACGGCGTCGGAACGAAGGACTTCAAGGACCGGCCCAACGTGCTGCGCGCGTCGCTGGGCCGGCTGGAGCAGGCCAGCAACGAAGGGCTCTGGGTGGTGGAGGCCAACCTGGACGACGCCACGCCGCAGCTGCTGGGGCACCTGCTGGAGCGGTTGCTCGCGGTGGGCGCGCTGGACGCGTGGGTGACGCCGGTGGTGATGAAGAAGAGCCGGCCGGGGCACCTGCTGAGCGCGCTGGTGGAGGGCGGCACGCGCGAAGCCATCGTGGATGTGGTGCTGCGCGAGTCCACCACGCTGGGCGTGCGCTACCACCGTGTGGAGCGTCAGGCGCTGGAGCGTGACTGGGTGGAGGTGGAGACGCCGTGGGGCAAGGTCCGCGTGAAGCGCGGGCTGCGCCAGGGCGCGGTGCTCAACGCCCACCCGGAGTTCGAGGACTGCCGCCAGGTGGCGGAGGCTGCGGGCGTCCCCGTGAAGCAGGTGATGGCCGCGGCGGTGGCGGCGCTCGGCCCCAAGGACTGAGCGCGGTGGGCTCCTCAGGGGGCGATGAAGTCCCGGGCGCGGGCGCGCTGACCGAGGTGGTTACGCCGGCAAGCGCACCTGGATGCGGGTGCCGCTCTGCTCGGCGCGCACGCACAGGTCGCCGCCATGGCGCTCGACGATGCGCCGGCAGACGTCCAGGCCCATGCCCGCCGCATGGGGCTTCGTGCTGAAGAAGGGCTCGAAGATGCGCGGCAGCAAGTCCTTGGGAATGCCCGGCCCGTCGTCGGAGACCTCGACGACCACGTGCGCGGCATCCTTCCAGGTGCGCAGTCGCACGCGGCCTCCGCGCTCGCCCAGCGCCTCCAGCGCATTGAGCACCAACTGCGTCCACAGCTCGTCGAGCGCGACGCCTTCCGCCTTCAGCCGGGGCAGGTGCGGGTCGTACTCACGCTCCACCGTGAGGTGCTCTCCGCGCAGCCGGTGGCCCAGCGCCGCCAGCGCGTGCTCCAGTCCGTCGTGGACGTCCACGTCCTCACGCGGCACCGGGTCCATGAAGGCATAGGCCTTCACGCCTTCGACCAGTGCGGACACGCGTGCCGTTCCTCGCGCCACCTCCGCCATGAGCACGTCGCAGCTCACCGCCACCACCAGCCACGCGAGCACGTCGCCCAGCAGCGCCCCGCCCACGCGCGTCGCCACCGACTCCAGCCACGCGACGTCCAGGCCGGAGGCCACCAGCGCGGGCGCCGCCTCCCACGCATCCGCCACGCCGCGCGCCTCCAACCAGGAGCCCAGCGCTTCCTCGCGCTCGGCGCGGGCCAGGGGCTCCAGCGGCGGAGAGGTCCGCCCGCGCTCCGCCGCTTCCCGAGGCAGCGCCAGCAGGACGCTGCGCTGGGGCAGGGACAGGCCGTGGTCGCCCAGGGCCATGGCGCGCGCGGACACCGTGGCCATCAGCTCGCCCAGCCGCGCCGCGCTCCGCCGGGCCGCCGCGGCGGGGCTGCCCAGCTCGGCGCCCAGTTCGGCCGCCATGCGGCCCACGGGGAGCACTTCCGACTGAGGACGGACGTCTTGCGCCTGCTGCTGGGAGCGCTGCGAGGCCAGCTCCATCAGTCCCCGGCTGAGTCCGGGAGCCAGCCGCAGCAGCTCCCAGAAGGTGGCCGGCTCCAGCCGGAACAGGCGCACGTCCGTCACCGCGTCGCCGCTGTGGGGGTAGGGCGCGTTCAGGAAGAGGATGAGCTCGCCGAAGAGGTCGCCGGCCTCCAGCGTGAACGTGGGCACGCTCTCCGTGCCGGTGCGGCGGCTCCACTGCGTGTGGCCCTCCATGATGACGGACAGGCCATCCGCGGCGGCGCCTTGCTCGGCGATACGCGTGCCAGCGGGGAAGTGGAGTTGACGGCCATGGTCCGCCATCCAGCGGAGCTGTTCTCCGGTGAGCCGGGCGAACAGCGGAACCTGGCGCAACGCCGCGACGATGTCGTCACTTCCCATACGCCGGGATGCTGCCTGTCCCCGCCAGGGAGTCCATCGGATTCGGCGGGGTCCCGCGCTATCGCAAGGGTTGCCGCGTCAACGCCTGCGCAAAGGCGTCGTTCCGCTGCCCGGACACGCACACCGGCAGCCCCTCCAGCATCCCGCAGCGCGCGCCCGCCCGGAGGAAGGCGCCCACCTGCTGACGCACCACGACGTACACCGTGTCCCCGTCCACGCCGCCAGGGCGCATGGTGGCGTTGCACTCCTCGGCGATCGACGGTGGGGTCCGGGTGACGTAGCCGCTGTTGAAAGTGAGGCCCAGTCGGTAGGCCATGTACCCCGTCGCGTTGACCAGCGGCTCGTTGTAGGGGCACACCCACTGCACCTGAGGCGGGAAGATGGCCAGGTGCTGGTAGTGGCCCTTCAGCTCCGCCCACTCCGGGGCCTGGAGCCGACGGAAGCCTTCCGGGCGGCGGCGCAGCTCGCTCTTGTCCTGGCGCACGTCGTAGGCCTGCACGGCGACCACCAGCGCGAGCACCGCCGTCCCCACCCAGGCGCGCTCTCGCCACTGCCGCAGCCACAGGAGGAGGGCGCCGCCCATCACCGCGTAGCACAGCGGCCAGATGAAGCGCCCGGACGCGCGGAACGCGGACGTCAGCCGCGAGAAGGGTTCGTACAGCCCGCCCAGGTCCACCACCAGCCGGCCCGTCCACGTCACCCGGGACGACAGCGCGTAGATGGCCAGCAGCAGCACCGCCACCGCGAAGGGCAGTCCCCGCCGCCAGGGCAGGTCCCGCAGGGCGCGAAAGCGAAGCGCTGCGCCCACGACGGAGAGCACCACGAGCAGCAGCGCCCCCGCGCCCACATAGCCGAAGCCTTCGCCCTGCCGCCGCGCCACGGGCAGCGAGGGCAGCAGCCGCGACCAGTCCGTGGGATTGAACAGCGTGGTCAGGTCGGCGGAGAACTGGCCGAAGCCTTCCGCGCCCAGGTTGCTGCCGACGAAGTAGCCGAAGAGGGCGAAGATGAGCACGTCCAGTATGACGATGCCCACCGAGGCCAGCAGCGCGCGTCCCCAACTGATGACGCGGCCCAGGGCCAGGCGCACGGTCAGCGCCATGGCCAGCGGCGCGAGCATGGCCACCAGGTACGGATGCGTGCCCGCGCCCACGGCGTTCAACGCGGCGGCCCACAGGAGGCTCCGCTTCGCCGCATGGGCATCCGGTGTGTCGCGCAGTTGCAGCCACATCATGGCCACCAACAGCCAGTGCGAGCACAGCGTCAGATGCCCCAGCCGCGCCGCCATGGGCGGAGCCAGCGCCAGCAGCAGACCGCCCAGCAACTGGTGCGTGGGGCGGGACGAAACGACGGACACCAGCTTCGCGCCGAACCAGCCCATGAGCGCGAAGCCCAGCGCCAGCCAGAGGCCGTGGTACTGGAAGTCAGCGGGCAGCAGTGCGTTGAAGGGCTTGAACAGCACCGCCAGCAGGGGATTTCCGTCCGTGAGCGCCACGGAGGTGCCATGCGGATGGAGCTGGTTGGGCGAGCTCGTGAGCGGCAGGCCCCAGGGTGCGTTTCGGTAGAACAGCCAACCGAAACCGGAGGCCGCCCAGTCCTCGCGAATCATCCAGTCGATGCGCGTGGGCGGAATCGCCCGGCCACCGCCGAGCCAGAGGAACCACGCCAGTCCGCCCAGCGCGGCGCCCCAGGGCGCCCACCGGCTCGCGGGTGAAGGAGAAGGCGCAACGGTGGGTGTGGGCGGAGTCGGGGCAAGCGCCGGTGAAGCGGATTCCCTCGACGCCGGTGGACTCGGGGTCGTCATGGCGGCCTTGGTGGAGGCCGGCACTGTAGGACCGCGCTTCCCGCACGGGCAAGCACCGTCCCGGCCCCTGTGCTTCCGGCCAGCCTAGGGGTGGCAAGGCGTGATGCTGTCGTTGTTCCCGATGAGGCGCTCCTCTGGCGGCCCGATGTAGACGTCGTCCGCGAGCATCGTCGCCAAGCACGAGGGGAGCTGGGGGTTGTCCGTGACGACGAACGCATCGCGCACGCGCGCGAGTGCATCCAGGCTCAGCGCCGTCATCGCTGGATTCCCCCGCACCTCCAGGGTGCCCAGGGTGTGGAGCGAGCCCAGGGGGCTCAGGTGCTCCAGCGCGTCATTGCCCTTGACGTACAGGCCGCGCATCCACGTCACTTGCTCAAAGCCAGACAGGTCCGTCAGCAGCGGGTTGAGGTTGACGAACAACGCGCCACCCATGCTCTGGAGCTTTGGCAGGTCCGCCGCGCGCAGCAGCCGCGGGTTCTCCGCCAGGATGATGTCCTTATTCACCCGGAGCAGCGACGGCATCGGGCCTACCTGCTCCAGTGCCGCGTTGCCCGCCACGGCGAGCGCGCCTGTTTCGGAGAGGGCATCGAAGCGGAGGTCCAGGAGCTGGGCGTTGTTCATCACGGTGATGCGGTCCTTCACCACCATCAGGTGTTCCAGCCCGGTGAGGTGCGTGAGGGCCTTGTTGCTGGAGATGTCGAGCACGCCGCCGACCCTCGTCAGAGGTCCCAGCCCCTCCAGGGACTGAAGCACCGGGTTGCTCGAAATCATGACGCTCCCTCCCACCTCCGTCAGATGGGACACGGGCAGCTTCTCCAACGCGGCGTTCTCGTGAACGGTGAGCGTGCCCGCCAGCACCTGGACGTGGGGGAACGCGTCGGGGCTCCACTGCACGCCGGTGTTCCAAATGGTGAGGTCGAAGTGGGGCGCCACGGCGGCCACGCCGCTCAGGGACGAAAGGGCGGGGAGCGAGTTGAGCGTCAGGCTTTCGACGCGAACGGCTGGAAGCGCCTCCGGCGTCTGCGGTCCGACGCGCACCTCGTTGAGCGGGTTGCTGCCGCGGATGCTCAACGCTCCCCCCACGTAGCGAAGCCCAGACAGCTCCACCCGCGTCAGCGCCGGGTTGTCGTGGATGGACAGCGGACCTTCTACCGACACGAGGCCGGGCAGCACCACCGTCGTGACATCCGTGTGCTCGATGGCGAGTCCACCGCGAATGATGGAGAGGGACTTCAACGCCTCCAGGTCGGCCGCGTTCTCCACCGCATACGTCCCGTCATGGGTCGCCGACAACTGGCACACGAATGCGGACGAGAGAATCTCGGTCTCGTCGAGCACCTTGTCCAGGTTGGTGTCCACGCCTGCCTCCACCTGGGTACCTCCCGTGGTGCAGTTCGGGCCCGCGGGCTCTGGCCGCTGGCGCAGCAGCGTCACCGCGGGGTCCGCGCAGAAGCGGGCGGCCGCCCGGAGCTCGTTGTCATCGAGCACGCCGTTCCCATTGAGGTCCACGCCGGCCTCCAGGAGCGCGTTGTCGTACCGGCAGACGAAGGGCTGGGCCAGCAGCGGGCGCACGCGGGCGAGGACAGGCGCCGGCTCCATGCAGCCGTGGACCTCGCGCGTCACCTCATCATCCGAAAGGAGGCCGTTGCCATCCAGGTCCGCCCCCGCCAGGGTGAGCTGCCCGCCCAGCGCACAGGGCTCGCCGGGAGGGAGCTGCCGCGTGCGCACCAGCACGCCTGGCGAGAGCGTGGTGCAGATGTACTCGGTGCCCGTCACCTCGTCGTCATCGAGCACGCCGTCATCATCCCGGTCCAGCCCCGAGCACACGGCCTTCCCGCCGTGCTCGCAGTTCGGGCCGGAGGGCTCGTCGGCCACGCGGGTGCGCGCCTCGTGCTGACCGACGAGCCGGCGCAGGTCGATGCCGTCACACCCGGTGGCCAGGACCAGCGCCAACATCCATGTCCATCGCATCGCCAGGGGCCTTTCGGAGCGTCACTCGCCGCAGGTGGCGGTGTCGTCATTGCCGCTGATGTGGAGTTGCCCGGCGTCGCCCGTGTACACGGCGGTCGCGAGCGACGTCGCGAGGCATGTGGGGAGTTCGAGATTATTCGTGACGTCGAAGGCCTGGCCGACCTGGTACAGGCTACTCAGGCCGAGCCGGATGAGGCTCGTGTTGTCCGACACGCGAAGCGAAGCGAGTGTACTCAGGCCGCTCAGGCCCTCCAGGGTCGTCAAGGCGGAGTTTCCCATCACGCGCAGCTCGGACAAGTGACGGACCGGCTCGAGGCTGGAGAGCGTCTGCAGGGCCTCGTTTTCGCTGATGACGAGTGCGCCGCCGATGCTCCGCGGGGAGAGTCCTTCTAGGGAGCGCAGCGCCGGGTTCCCCGAGATGCGGACGTTGCCGCCGACATGGAAGAGGTTCGAGAAGGGAAGCGCTTGCAACGCGTTGTTGTCGGCGATGGTGAGCGAGCCCATGAGGTTGTCGACGTTGACGAGCACGGAATCCTCTTTGGGGTGGAACGCCAGGGCATCATTGCCCACCACCAGCAGGCTCTCCCGAGGCGACACGCTCACGAGCCCGCTCAGGCTGCGCAGCCGGTCGTTGTTGCTCACGACGACGCCCTGGCCCACGAAGAGCCGTTGATGGTCCGCGCCACCCGCTTGCAGCCTGTCCAGCGCGGGGTTGGCTGTCACATCGAGGTCGTCGCCCACGAAGCGCAGGACGGGCAGGTCCACCCAGGTCAGGAGTTGGTTGTTCCAGAGGCGCAGGGTGCGGTCCACCACCGCGAGCCCCGGCAGGCTCAGCTCGGTGATGGACGCGTCGTTGATCAGGAGCGACCCCTGGATGCGGGAGATGCGCTGGAGCGCGGCGAGGTCCGCGGGGGTCTGCACGGTGTAGTCGCCGTGGAGCGTGTGCAGGGCCTCGCAGACGAAGGCGGTCTTGTAGACCTCGGGCCCCAAGAGCACGCCATCGTCATTCGAATCCACGCCTAGCCGGATGCCCGTGCCACCCTGGGGGCAGGTCGCTCCGGCGAACTCGGGCACGTAGACGACCATGAGCCGGGTCGGCTCCACGCAGACACTCTCCATGGCGCGGACCTCGTCTTCATCGAGGAGGCCATTGCCGTTCGCGTCAGGGCCGGCCTCCACCCAGGTGCGGCCCCAGCTACAGAGCCACGGCGGGACCGTCGCCGACGGAGGCTGATGCTGGCTTCGGTGAATCACACGCGGGGAGACTGGCTCGGTGCAGCCGTACACCTCCCGGGTGACTTCTCCGTCTTCCAGGACATCGTTGCCATTCACGTCCAGGCCCGCCCGCGACACGTGGCCGCCGTGAGGGCACTGCTCACCGGGCGGCACGTCTTGCATGTGCACCAGCACCCCGGGCGTGGGCGTGGTGCAGACGTACTCGGTGCTCGTGACTTCGGCGGCGTCGAGCACGCCGTTGTCGTTCAGGTCCAGGCCCGCGAGAAAGGCCCTGCCGCCGAGCGGGCAGCGGTCTCCGGCCGGTTCGGGGTCCACTCGCGTGCGTGCCTCGTGTTGCGTGACGAGCTTCCGCACGTCGATGCCGTCACAGCCCGCCGCCAGCAGTACCACCGCCATCCAGGTCCATCGCATGAGTGCTTCTCTCTTCCTCGTGACGGAAGTCGCCGCTGGGAGGCTTTCAATCGCAGGGGGATGAGCTGTCGTTGCCGCGAATCTCCGGCGCGCCGCCCGTGTTGACCCGTGCGGCGAGCGACACGGCCAGGCAGGTGGGGAGCCGGGGGTTCTCCGTGACGGTGAAGATGAGGGTGACGTTCTCCAGGGCGTTCAGGTCCAGGCGCAGCAGGTTCTCATGGGAGATCACATGCAGCTCTTCCAGCGAATGGAGGAGGGCGAGGTCCGACAGGTCGATGAGGCTCGCGTTGTTCTCCAAGGTCAGCACCTTCAGTGAGAGCAGCCGGTCGAAGCCCATCAGCCGGGAGAGCTGTGGGTTGTTGCCGATGAACAGGAAGCCGCTGTTCTGCACCTTCTGGAGCCCCCACAGGTCCTTCAACACGGCGTTGGCATTGAACCGCATGCCGGAGGTGACGCGCGCCAGCTTGGGGAACTCCCCCGCGGCTTCCAGCGCGGGGTTGCGATCGAATTCGAGCGTCCCCACCTGGGTGAGTTCATTCATGCCTTCCACCGAGCGCAGATTGGCGTTGTCCCGCACGCGGAGGCCACCGCCAATGGACGTCAGCGCTGGCATGCCCCACAACCCGGAGAGGACCTCGTTGTTTTCGATCACCAGGTCTCCCACGACCGTATGCAGCACAGTTCCACTCAGGGTGCTCAGGGCGGAGTTCCCGATGATGTTCAGGGAGCCGCCCAGCCATTCGAGGTGCCGGAAGGGAAGGGTGGAGAGCTTCGCGTTGCCTTCCAGGGTGATGCTGCCGAGGAGCGCGGAGACGAATGTGAAGTAGCCTCCTTCGAGGGCATCGTTGTCTCTCAGGACGATGTTGCTGCCAGGAAGGACCGCGCTCACCCCCGCGAGCGTGGGGAGCAAGGGATTGGACACCAGGCTGAAGTCTCCCCAGACCCGGAGTGGAGCGCGGCTGCCGCTGCCCAGGGTCAGCGTGGTCAACACGGGGTTTCTGGCTACGGTGAGCGGGCCGGCCACGAGGCGCAGCGAGGGCATCTCCACGCGTTCGAGCGACGTGTCGATGATCTCCAGCGCGCCTTCGACCATCATCAAGTCGGGGAGGCGGGCCTCCGTGACGGACCCGGAGTCGAAGTAGAGGCTGCCGCGGACGCGGGAGATGCCCTCCAGCGCCACGAGGTCCACCGCGTTGCGCACGCGGTAAGTGCCATCCAGCGTGTGCAGGGGCTGGCACACGAACATGGATGACATCACCTCTTCGTCCTCGAACAGGCCGTCCGCGTCCGCGTCGGTGCCCACGTCCACCTGGGTGCTGGGCGTGGGGCACGCGGCGCCAGCCGGAGCCGGTGACTGGCGCACCCGGACCTCGGAGGGGAGTACGCAGAGGTTGGACGTCGCCCGGACCTCCGAGTCGTCGAGCACGCCGTTGCCGTCCTGGTCCTGCCCGGCCTCGACCACGGCGCCATGCTTACCGCAGGGGAAGACGAACGGCTCCCGGGCCCGCACGCGGGTGACCACGGCCTCCGAGCTGGCGCAGCCGTAGACCTCGCGAGTGACCTCGCTGTCCTCCAACTCGTCATTGCGATTCGAGTCCTGGCCCGCGCGGTACACCCTGCCGCCCTCGGTGCAGTTCTCACCGGGGGGCTCGTCCTGCACGCGCATCAGCACGCCGGGGATGGCGGTGACACACGCGTACTGGGTGACGGTCACTTCGCCGTCGTCGAGCACGCCGTTGTCGTTCAGGTCCAGGCCCGTGCGGACGAAATGACCACCCTGGGCGCAGTTGGCACCCGCGGGCTCGGGCTCCAGCCGGGTGAGCGGCGGGTGCTGCCGGACGAGCCGGTCCAAGTCGATGCCGTCACACCCCGTGACGAGCACGAGCATCACCATCCACATGCGTTTCATGAGCAATTCTCTCAGCGTCGCAGCGCCAGCTCGAAGCCGAACGCGCGGTCCCAGTAATTGCGCTGGTCCAGGGTGACGCGGTCATAAGTGAGCGTGGCCGCCAGACGCAGCCGCACACCCGCCAGCGCTCCCGTCACCCCCGCGGCGGTGTATGTGGAGAGCACGGTGGGGTCGCCCATGCGCACCTGTCCGCGAGTGATTCCCAGAAAGCCCCAGCCCGCTCCCGCCTCCAGGAACAGCGGCACGCGCAGGTGTGCCGGTGCCTGTGCGCCCAGGAGGCCCAGGAGCGCACCCCGGTGGGTGCGGATGTCGTCGGTGGCCAGGGGCGTCAGGCCATAGGAGGCGCGCGCGCCGTAGTAGAGCGACGGCAGGGGCGCCTCGCGCCGCCACGTCACCGTGGGGCCGGTGGCCAGCGTGCTCAATCCGAGCGGTGCCTGCTGCCCCGTCCAACCCAGGTCCCAACCCCCCATTGTGTCGGGCCGCTGCGCCATGAACCGCGGGAAGGTGCCGCCCGCGCTCGGAGGAAACGCCTGGGATACGCCCACGGGCGCGAGCCCGGTGACCGCCACGTAGCGCTCGTAGAAATCCTTGTCGAGCGGCACCGCGAACAAGCCCTTGCGCAGGGCCTCCTCGGCGGGGCCTCGCTCCTGGAGCTCCCGGTCGCCCATGTCGATGATGCCGTTGGTGGACAGCTTGGCCAGGGTGATGCGGGCTTCCTGCGTGGGCGTGCGAATCCAATACACGTCGCGTTCGGGCAGGCGCAGCAGCACGTACTGTTCTTTCGAACGGCGCACGTCGGCCAACCGCCGTCCGTCTGAATCCTCGACGGAGATGCGCGAGTGCTCGAGCCCTGCGGGCAGCGGAAGGCTGGGACCCTTCGGTGCGGGGCCTACCAGCGGACGCCGTGGCTCGCGGGTGGGGGCGAAGGCGTGGAGCGACAGGCGCGCGGGGAGGCCCTTCACGCCCTGGAGCGACGCGGTGACGAAGGCGCCCAGCTCGCTGTACTCCACCTTGCCGTCGCCGTTGATGTCCGCGGCGCCCATGAGGCCGGAGCGGGCCACGTGGCTGAAGACACCCGCGCGGATGCGAGACCACTCGTGCGTCTCGCCGTCGTCGCTCTCCGCGAACACGGCGCCCACGGTGGGCCGGGTGGCGAGCTGCTCACGGGCCAGCATGCCGCGCAGCTCCGCGAGCACCGCCGCGTCCGTCTGACCGCCGCGGCTGCCCACGACGCCAGACGCGCGGCACGCGTCCACGATGAGGTGGACATAGCTGGCGCCGAGCGGATCCACGACGTCCGCGTAAAGGCTTGCTTTATCCAGACGTCCACCCGCGAGGGTGAAGTACGCGCGTCCGGCCTCGTCTGTGTTTCCGTGGCCCACGTAGACGAGCAGCACGTCTGTCTGGCGTCCCAATTCGTGGTCCACCAGGTTGGCAGCGCGGAGGCGGGCGACCTCTCGCTTCACCTCGTCTGGGGTTGGGGGCCGTGCGCCCGCGAGCACCGGCCGGGCCGTGGCGCGTGTCGCCTCGTCCGGGTCCACCAGCAGCGTTGTCTCCACGCCCAGGCGTTGAAGCGTCTCCGCCCACAGCACGCCGTCATCGTCCGCGAAACGCAACGACGGGAGCGACGGGTCGTCGCTCCCGTTATGGGCAATGACCAGGGCGCGGCGAACCACGGCTTCGGCCGAGGCACCTCGGGCCAGCAGCAGTGCCGCGGCGCCGAGGAGCACTCCCAGTTTTTTCATGGAGCTTCCTCTACCCTCACTGACTGCTTGAGCACCACCGTGCCCTTTGTCTGTTCACCGCGCAGGGTCGCCAGGGACTCGGCTGGGCTGCCTGCGAAGACGGCGACGACTTCGACGGTGCCTGCCGTTTCAGGCATGGGCACAGTCAGCTCGAGGGGGGCTTCCTTGCCCAAGCCTCCGGACAGGGCGAAGGGACCGGCCGTCACCTCCGCTTTCTTGGCGCCGCGGACCTGGACCGCGACGTGGGTGAAAGGCGCATGGCCACCGGCGGCGAAGGCCAGCATGGCACCGGCGCGGCAGGCATCTCCGGCGTGCAGCTCACGCAGGGCCTGGCCCGGGGTGGCGCAGAAGATTCGCAGGGCGACGCCGGGCGGCGCGGTGCCTTCGCCGCGGGCGACGAACTCGCCGGGCGTCGTCGTGGCGGTGGGGATGAGCACCACCGCGAGGAAGACAGCGGCCAGCGCGCCGCCGAGCAGGGCCAGGGAGGGCCACCGGGACGGAGCCTGTTCCGGTGCGGCCGCGGCGAGGGCGGCCTCTAGGCCTCCGTCTGACAATGCTTGGAGCTCCACGGAGGAGGGGGCGTGGATGTCATTGCCCTCCAGGGCGCGGTGGGCCTGGGCCCAGCGCTCGTAGCGGGTGCCGCAGCGCCGGCAGGCGTGGGCGTGGCGCAGCAGGCGAGCGGACTGGTGGGAGGACAGGTCTCCCAGCGACCACCGGGTCAGGCTGGCGTCGATATGTCTCTCGTACCACCTCATGAGGGCATGCTCCCTATTGCGCACAGGGCGAGCGAGGCCAGGAGGACTCCCAGCTCCATCCGCCCGGGCTCGGCCGATGCGTCCAGCCAGCCCGAGTCCTTCAAATGCTCGGTGAACTGCGTCCGCATCCGCCGCTCGCGCACCCGGACTTCGCCTCGGGTGAGCTGGAGCTGCTGGGCGGCGGATTCCTGCGAAAGTCCTTCCACGAAACGCAGTTGCGCCAGGGCGCGGCCTTCGTCCGTGAGTGTGTCGAGGAAGGCGCGGACCAGGTCGCGCACTTCGGTGCTGAGGGCCTCTTCTTCCGGCGTCCGGCCCTCGGTGGGCAAGTGGGGCAGCTCGGGCGCGTCGTCCATGGGGACGGCCTCGCGGGACACGCGCCCCGACGCGCGCATCAGGTCGATGGCTGTCGAGCGCGCCACCGTGAGGAGGAAGCCCAGGTAGGGGCGAACCCCGTCATAGGCCTGCCGCATGTTGGGCCGGAAGGCCCGGACGAACGTCTCTTGATGGGCGGCGTCCAAATCCAGCGCGGACAACGCGGCGCTCCGCGTCCCCCCATCCGTGCCCACCGCGAACTTTCGCGAGAGGTAGCGGAGCACCTCCGGCGAATAGGCTCGGTACACCTGCGTGAGGACGGACGTCTCCCCTCGGCGGAAAGCCTCCAAGACGGACCGGTCGTTTCCAGGCAGCACGGTAACTCCGTCCCTCGTCGCGAGCCGGCTCGAGCCCAATGCCCGGCCGTCCGTCATCCCTTCAAAATGGGATACGGAACGGGGTCGCAAAATGGGTCGCGCCTATAACGAATGGCGCGCATTTTCATTGTGGGTCGGTTTGACGATTCCCACCCGGGGCCGGGAGGGGCCATGTGGGGTGCAGGGTTACCCAGGTTTGGTGGAGGCGGTCGAGCAGCCGAAGATGGTCGGATGGGTTCAGCCCCTGGGCTGCCGCCGGGGCGGTGGACCACCAGGCAGAGTTGAAGAGACAGGCGGCGGTGTTGGCCTGAATCAATGGCAGGGCGTCGCTGCGCTGCTCGAACAGGGCCAGGAGCTGGCGTTCAAGAGGACCGAGCGTGGTGTCCGGACCGAGGTAGCCGGGGCCGTACCAGGCCTCCGTGAAGCGCACGGGGCCTTGGATGTGCTGATTGAAGGTGGCCAGCTCCTCGGCGGGAACCCACAGCTCTTGGTGGCGACTGTTGCCCACGGTCCGCACGGGGAAGCGTGAGGCGTAGTCCGCCCCCACGTCGAAGGCCGTGACGAAGCCCGCGTGCCCAGAGCCCGCGTCCGGCGTGTTCCAGTCCCGGCAATTTGCCGTGCGTACTCGGCGTTCATCACCGGGTAGAAGATGGGCTGGTCGGGCAGTCGGGGCGAGGAACGCCGAGCATCCACTGACGAGGAAGAGCTCCGCCTCCTTGAGGCCGACTGAGCGGTATAGCGCGCGGGTGTTCGGCATGGGCCGCTCTCATTCGGGTGGCCTGCAAGGCTTCAAGTGGGTTTCTTAGGGACCCAGGTGGGGGCGCAGGACTCACACTGGTATTGGCTCCTGGCGTACTGTCTGTGTTGCCTCGCGTCTGCGCGCTGCACTGGTCAGGCTCTACAACGGTTGGAGTTCTGACTGTGCGGAAAGAACGCCTTGGGTTGATGCGGCACTGACCCAGGTCGGGCTCGGGCACCGTGACGAAACCATGATGGCGCTGGAATTGACACTTGTCGGAGTGGGCAGGTAGTGAACTCTGCAAGGGGAGATGTCAATGCGAGCCTTGGGGAGTGCGATGCGGTCAGGTCAGACGGGGATGTTGCTGCTAGCGCTGTTAGCGTCGCTGGTGGCACGTGCGGATGGGGGTGTTTGGAAATGGCTGCCCGAGCAGCAGCTCGAAGGGGGGCTGTCGGTTGACTCGATGTGCCGCCAACCTCCTTCGTCAGAAGAAACTCTGGCTGAGGACTGGACAGCGGCCTTTGAGGCAGCGCGCGCCGAGTGGGAGTCAAAACGGGATGCGGATCAGGTTCAATTGGTTGAGAGCCTGGCGCAAGCTTATGCTACTCTTGGAGCCCGTCCTGCTTGGTGGCAGCATTTTCTCCATATGCCATGGGCTGAGGTGCCAGAGGCGCTAGCACTGGAGCGCGCTCATTCTGCTCTTCGGAATGTCGTGGAGCAGGTGAACGCAGGCGCTTTCATGGGGGGCGCATCCCAAGCATACAAAGACGAAATCTTGGAAGCCCTCGCGCTTCAATTGAAGGCGATCGAGTCGCTTTCTGGCGGTAGCTACACACGGGCATGGCAACTGGCTTGGGGGGAGTCACCGCATGAGGGCATCGCTCGGCTGCAGTCGAAGGTTTCGAGCTGGGATGCGGGATTCGCGGTAGACGATGTGACGCAAGTTGCTCGTATCGAAAAAGTCGTGGCAACTGACCTGCAGGAAGGCGTGGTCGGTCAGCCGCTCGCTTTGCCGGTGACAGTGCGAGTGTCAACTTTCTCTGGTGAACCCGTTGTCGGGGCGACTGTAACGTTCAAGCGAGCGGGGGATGCTCATTTGATGTTTCTGCCACATCCTGGACCTGGGGGGGGACAGAGTGAGTTGCAGGCAATTACAGATGAGCACGGGCACGCGTCGGTGCGGGTGGTTCCCGATGCGAATATCGAGAGGTCACGTATTCAAAGGATGGGCACTTACGCTGCCCAGTACCTGGGCTACAATCTAGTGGCAGCGGAGACATCAAACGGAACTCAGGTGTTTGGGCTGATTCAGCCATTTGCACTGGTTGGATTGCCGGATGTTCCTGCGAACCTTCTTCCAAATTTTGATAATACGCCGACCGAACCTGGCTTGCAGATGATGGGGAGTCTGAATGTTCGGGTTGTAGATCAGTATGGAAATAACCTGGCAAATGAGCCTGTGGTTTGGACGCAGTTGGATCCGACAGGACGGTTCTTTGCGTCTAGCATGGTCGACACTCCCCAGGTTCTCGACTACTCAAATCCGCTCCAGTTGATGACAATAACTGGCTGGTCTCGAACCTCTGGGTATCAGGCTGTGGACTATATTCCCGGGCCGACATCAGGCACCTATCGTGTTACAGCTGCCTTGGGGAGTCTGATTCAAGACTTTGACGTGAGTGCAACCGCGTCTAGGAATACCTATGTTCTGCGTGCTCCGTCTTATGAGCCGTATGCCACTGTCTATGGGCTGCACTCTTCACGGGTTTCGAAGATTCAGATTCTACGCTGGCCGCAAGGCGCCACTGGCTGGACTCCGCTGAATGGCAATGAGCAGGGGTTGCTGGCCGCTGAGGTCAAGATTGATACGTATGCCGGTTACGGACCAGGTGGGAGTAGTTCAAATCTTCTGGATTCTTATGTGGAAGAGCCTGTTCTGATAGGAGTTGAGCCCCTTGATGATGCGATGTCTGTTGTTCATCGCGTAAAGGCCTTGGTGGCGCCTTCGGCGGGGAATCCCCAGCCGTATCAGAATTACCTTTTGAGTTGCCGCGTTTATGTGGAGGGACGTGTTAATCCTGTTTCCTGTCACCGGGGAATGTATAACCCCAGTCGTTCTGTCGTTCCTTCCTTACGCCTTATAAGGAGGCTTCCGGACGGCAGAGTCGTATCCTCTGAGGGGGATGCGGATGCGTCCGATCAAGCGGTGGGATTCACGGTAGCCAATAGCAGTTCGGATAAACTCTACGTTCGAATGATAGTTCAGCCGAACGAACCTGGCGACGCCATTGTAACAGGCTTCGAGCAACTGCCTCTTGACTCCGACGGTGATGCGGAAATTCAATCAACCGCCGGCGTTAGTCACCTGTTGAGCCTAAATTCCTCTACTCGGGGCGGGGGTGTGCGGTTCGAGCTGTACGCGAAAGATCATGGCCCGACTTCCGTCACGAAGGTTCTTCAGGCTGTAAGAGAGTTCGAAGTCACTGCTCAAGAACCAGAGCTCGTGTTGAGGGGCCTCCCGCTGGTCGCACGCTGGGTGTTGCCAGCGTGGGATTTTGTTTCTGCGCGAAATCCTGTTCCAGGACAGCCGCCGCCTGAGGATGCCCAGGTGCCTGTGGCTTATTCTGCCCAGCTTGTCGTGCTTGTTAATTCTGATGGAATACTGCGCGTGTTGCGCGGCGGAGATGAGATCTCCAGAGCCGCTGTGCAGGTTAATGCTACTAGTGCCGTCACACAGGTCACCCCGATTAGCGGATTGCCTATCGTGGTGGAGTGGAATGGCTACGCGGTGGTGGACCTGTCACCGGGGGCTGCGGGGGTTGAAACTATTGGTATCTCATTTACTCCTGCGAATGCCAATGCTCAGACAGTGACTCGGGAAGTGCCGCTCAAGACCTCCGTCATGTCGGAAGGGAGGCTGTCTGTGGGCCATACGTTCATCAAGGGGGTCAGCTTGGTGGATGGTCATTTGGTGAAGCAGGCCGTGGATCTAGAGTCTCCAAGTCGAGGTTTGGGGCTGACATGGTCGCGTACGTACGCCAGTGGTGAATCAGAAAACGGTGTGTTGGGATTGGGATGGACGCATGCGTATAATGGGGTCGTTCGGCCTCTTGGAGACTTCCGTTTTCTCGTCACCAGTGGTGAGGGGGGCGGACAGGTGTTCAAATGCACCGGTGACGGCACGGGCTGCGTTCCGCAGCCGGGATATCACGGAACGTTCCGTGCGGAGGGCACCGGAACTGAACGAGCGTATGTTTTCAGGGCGAAGAGCGGGGTGGAGTATCGCTACGGTCTGTTGGACACATTCAGCTTCCCTTTGAAATATCGACTTACGTCGGTGGTTGCTCCGACTGGGCATTCGCTGATGCTGAGCTATAATAATATCGCTGAAGAGAATACGCTGTCGCGGGTGTTCGATCTGGCGAGCGGACGGTCTCTCTGGTTCGGATATGGGCTCCACGGAGGGCGACAGCAACTTGTCGCCGTGGAGTTGCATCATTCAAGGACCCCAGATGCTGCAGAAGAGACCTTCCTGGAGGCTGTGGTCAGCTACGACTATGATGAGCAAGGTCGCTTGGTGTCCGTATCTCGCTACGACGAGGGAAATCTCGTTCGGACTGAGTCCTTTGCCTATGAAGAGGGCGCCTCCGAAGCTGGGCGGACACGGATGTCGCGGTACACGGGGCCCAACGGCGAGGTAACCCGATATACGTATTACAGCAGCACGGATGTGTTGGCGGGCGAGGATCAATACCTGCTGCTGATGAATAAAGACGAGAGAGTGAAAGAGGTGATCGAGGTTCTCGAAACGTTGCCTGTTCGAGAGGGGATCACCACGTTCGCGTATAGTATCGCACCAGAGCCGCGCACGATTCTCGGGGAAGCTCTGACAGTCTACACCACGACAGTCCATGGACCTCGGCCAGGGGTGCCTGCGTCAAGCTACCGGATGAATGCGACAGGGGCTGTAGTGGAGACGGTGCGGCCGTTGACCACTGGTGTCTTTGCGACGTCTAGTGCGCTATGGAACGCAACTCACCGTGCTCGTGAAACGGAAGCAGATGAGCGCGGGCGGGTGACGAATTTTGTCTATGATGAATTTGGAAATTTGACTGAACGTCGTATTGGGGGCACGGCGCTGCCGGGTTCTGGGCTTGTCGCCCCTACGCTCCAGGTTTTGGACGCCCAAGGTCTGCCCGTCGAAGAAATAGTGGAGAAATGGGGGTACGACCCGGGCTTTAACGTTCAAGTATGTCATGTGGACGCGGAAGGTTTTGCAACTGTCTCAAGAATCGATTCGATAGGGGATTCTCCTGAACAGGTGGTTCCTGTGGGGACAGGGCGAGTGCTTGAGACGCGCCGCTACGCGAACCGGGTGTCTCGTCCGGCGCTGACTTCGACTGCGCCTTGCGACGAGGTGGTGGCATCCTTGGCGACGTCGCCGCAAGACGTTGTGTTGAGTTGGCGTTACTGCGGTATTGAGGGCGCCGATTGCCCGCCGAATGCTCTGCCGGGAGATTTGGCCGCGACTGTCGGCGCGGACGGTCACGAGGAGCAGGTGACGGAATATGACATGTATGGGCAGTTGCGCTCGAAGACACTGCAGGTAAGTGACACGTCTGTAATCACGGTACAGTCCACCTTTGATGCACGGGGGCGACTGGAAGTTGAGCAAGATGGTCTTGGCCGGCATCGGACTCTGCAATGGGATGCGCTAGATCGGCTGACGCAGGAGGACCAGTGGAACTTTGGGGAGCCCGGGGTGTCGCGGACAGTGCAGTATTACGCGGGCGGGCAACTCAAGCGTGAAGAGCAGGGAGTGGATTTCGTCCGAGACTATTATCTGGACGCAGCTGGACGATTGGCGCGCATCGTAGAGTCAGGAGGCGGGCTCGCTGCTCCATTGGAGACCCGTTACGGCTATGACGAGGCGGGTAATCGCACGACGGTCATTGACCGCCGCGGCGTACTTACCACCACAGCCTACGATTTCGCGGATCGGCCCGTGGAGGTGAAGGTGTCTGTGGCGGACGGCCCCCGCTTCATTTCACAGGGGGGAAGTCCCGATGAAGTAGGGAGGAGCTACGTCCTCTCGACGACCAGGTATGACGATGCTGGTAATAAGGTCTGGCATGCGGATTTGTCTGGGTTTGATCGGACATATCGATTGGACTCGTTTTACCGAGTCGTGGAAGAGCATAGCCCTGAGGTGCCGGGAGCGTCCGATACTGCCCAGCCGCTGCGTTACATTCAGGAGTCTAGGTACGATTTGGTCGGGCGGAAGGTGCGCGAGGTGGATGGGAGCGGGCACGCGAGCACCACTGCGTATGATTTGCTTGGACGAGCCGTTGTCCTGACTGACCCGCTCGGCCGGGTGGAACGTCGAAGCTATGACGGGAGAGGTAATGTCACGGAGGTACGTCGGGAGGCTGGAGGTGTGCTGCAGCGGACGCTGAGTACGACATATGATGGCCTTGGTCGAACACTGTCGATCTCTGAGAGCGCTGCGGCGGAAACAGGCAACGTTGTTTACACTACGCAAACCGTCCATGATGATGTGGCGCACGTCACATGGACCCAGAACGCTCGGGGCCTGCTCCAGGCGAGCCATTTGGACGGCTTGGGGCGTGTTTTCAAGGTGGTCGAGGACGCGCCGACGGGCCCGCTGCCCCGCCAACCAGATGATGCACGCATTGGGCCTGCCCTCGCTCTGACGAGTACTGTAGAATATGACGCATTCAGTCGGGTGGCTGCCCGAGTCGATGCGCTGGGGCGACGCACTGAAACGGTGCACGATGCGCTAGGCCGGCAGGTGGCGGTGCATCACCCCATGGGTGTTTCCACAAGCAAGGTTTACGATGGCGAAGGAAATCTCATCCAGTCTGTGGACGGTCGCGGAATCACTAGACGGTTCACCTACGATGCATTGGGACGGCCGCGCAATGAAGTGTTGGTGGAAAGTCTGTCCCAGGGAGGACAGTCACTTGTCGTGGGACAGCGTGCGTACATTGACGTCCCGGATGCAGAAGCGCTGACACGTGAGGAAGTGTTGGATGCGCGTGGGAACCTCACGACGCTCTATCGGGATGGGCTTGGCCGTGAGGTTCGTCGCATCGATGCGCTTGGTTATGTGACAAAATTCAGGTTCGACGCGCTCCATAAGCGGCAGACTCAAGATGCTAAGGGGTACATTGCTCGCTTCTCATATGATGGTGCTGGGCGAGTCCTTGGTCAGTCGGATTATGCTTCGGCCGGCAGTTCGCCGACATATTCACAGACATGGGAGTATGCGGATGCGGTCCGCGAGCAGACGCACCTGAACAGGCGCGGAGTTCCTACCGTATTGCTCCATGATGGACTGGGGCGGAAGACCCGCAGCGTTCGTGGGCAAGGCGCAGACGTTGCGGAGGAGTCCTGGGAGTACAATGCTTCGGGACACCCCATTCGTTTCGTTGATGCGAATGGCCATGCGGCCGAGCGACTCTATGATGGTGCTGGACGTCTCATTGAAGAGCTCTTGGCCGCTGGCTCACTCGACGAGGCAAAGACGACGTTTCAGTATGACGCTGCCGGTCAGTTGACGCAGACGAAGGGGCCCCGAGTCACAGGAAGCGTATTCGATTTCCGCTACACCTATGATGATCTGGGCCGGCGTGTGCGTGAAGAGAACGCACTGAATCAGGTCACGGCCTGGGCGTACGATGCCGTAGGAAACAAGGTTTGTGCTAAGCAACCACTGGGACAGCCTTCGCTTGCGCACGGAGCGGCAAGTGGAATGTCACTGGCCCAGTTGGAGGCGAATGCCTGTGGGGGGACGTACGTAACGAGATTCGGATACGAGGAGGAAGGTAGGCTCGTATCCGTTACGGATGCTGCGAATGGGCTCTATTCGTACGTCTACGATGCCGCCCGTAACATGGTGGCGAAGCAGGATGCGAACGAAAATCTTACGACGTATGAGTACGACGTCCGGAATTTGCGTTCGGCTGAGCACCAGCATCTCGATGCTCACTCGCGGCTGACTTCGGCACAGCGGGATAGTGTCCCACTATTTGAAAGTGGTGCGACGCCCACCAGCAACACGGGCACTTTGACCTGGCGCCATACGTATGATGGCAACAGGAACGAAGCCTCGCGTGTAGATCCGAAGGGGCAGCGAGTTGAGTTCGCCCATGGTCTCCTTGACCGGTTGGCAAGCCGTACGTATTCGCAACATGCGACCCCGCGTGAGTTCCCTTCTGTTGATTCGGAGGTCCTTACTTATGATCCGAATGGGAATCTGACTGGCGAGTCACAGTCGAAGCAGACCACCAATGGTGTCCGACAGGAGGTTGTTACCTCTACGTTCGACGCTCTCGACCGACTGAAGACGCGCTTGCGCGAGTATGACGGGAAGCAAGTGTCATACAGGTACGACGCATTGGGGAGCCGTACACGTGTCGAAGACTCAGATGCTGTTGCGACTACGTACATGTACGATGCGTTGGGTCGACTTACACATGCGACACTGCCTGAAGGCGTAGTGGAGTATCGATACTGGCCCGATTCGCTCCTTAAGGGTGTCACGTGGCCCAATGGGATATCCGAAGGTCGCTGCTACGACGCGGCAGGACGCCTCTCGCAGATTGTTGTCGGCAAGGGAGGCGTGAACGACTTGTGCCAGAGCATCGTGGCCATGGTCAGTCGCCATGCGTATTCGTATGATGGTAATGGAAATCGCTTGGTGCAGATCGCGGTGCGCACGAGCCCTTCGACTCAGGAACTTGGGAGCCCGGAGTTTACCGAGTATGGATATGATGTTCTGAACCGTCTCACCGGCGTTAAGGCCCCAGATGGGCAGGCGTCGCTCTATCGGTGGGACGCTGTGGGGAATAGAACAGGTGAGCGGCGTGCGCCGAGTCTTGCTGTCTCGGGGCTCGGTCCCGACTCATACAATACGGTTCTGGCCCACGAAGTTACGTACGACGTTGTCGGCATTTTCAATCGCGTGGATTGGCTTCGGAATCTTCGCGATCTCAAGGATGCTACGAAGCATGTTTCTCTGGGCTACGATCTGGCGGGAAACATTACGCAGAAGACGGTGCAGGCTTCTACCCGCGCCTTTGTCTGGGATGTTCGTAATACGTTGACGGCCGTTTACGACAACGGCGTGGAGGTGGGTCGTTACGACTACGATGCCAACCTCCAGCGGACGATGAGGCACACGGCCGCAGGGAACGTGGAGTATGTCCTCGACGGTGCTTTCGTCTTGCAAGAGGCGGATGGAAGCCAAATCCATCGACCGACGCAGCGCCGTTATCATTATGGTGAAGGGCCGATTGCGGTCAGTGAAGCCCCCTCGGCAAGCTTGAGTTTTCTGGGGATGGATGCGCTAGGGAGCGTGACAGATGTTCTGAATGTAATTGGCCAAGTCACTGCTGCTCGAGAGTATGACGCATGGGGGAATTACCGCAGTGGCTCGGCGCCAAGCGTCAGTGACTTCAAACTGGGCTTCACGGGGCATCAGTATGACGTGGAGACAGGCCTCACGTACGCACGTGCTCGGTACTACGATTCGGACCTGGGGCGCTTCATCAGTCGGGACTCGTATGAGGGCAAATCGGACGACGCGCCCAGCCTGCATCGGTACGCCTATGCCTATGCCAATCCGCTGAGGTACTCGGACCCGACAGGCCATTGCGTCAACTTCTTCGCGAGCGACATGGTGTCGTGGGGTAACTGCGTTGAATCAGGCCAGGTGCTCGCCGGTTACGGCGTGGGTGTCGCGAAGGTGTTCGGGGGTGTTGGTGTACTCACCTACAACGCCACGGGAGCGCTCGTTTATGCAGCGACGGGCGAGTCGCAGTATCAGGCGCAGGCGGAGGCCTTCAGCCAGGGGACTGAGGGGTTGCTGCATTCCGTCAGAAGCCCAGGGGCATTCATCCAAAGCAGTTGGGATGGCCTCACGGGGGGCTTGGCGCAGATGGGCGACGCGATTGATCGCGGCGACCTCTACGGCGCTGGTGAAGGGCTGGGCAACTTCACTGCGCAAGCGGCGTTGCTGCACGAAGTTGGCCGGGGCGCGTCGGCCAACATTTCGCGGCTCCCCGCAACGGCCGCAGCGGGCGTCTCCGTAGGACTTGGCAATTCAGGGCGGGTGCTTGCCGTGACGGGGCCGACGCATCCGACACTGGGCTTGGCCGTCTTTGCGAACGCAGCGAATGGAAATGGTAGGTCGGGGGCCAGGGAAAGGACGGTCACTGAGGCAAGGGACAAGCCTGGGACGGCTGCTGTTGGGAGGCCAAAGAAGGATGCGCCCGGGCCTCGTAGCGACTCCGTTAAGCCGCCGAAGGGGGCAGAGGGCAAGGCGATCATTCGCAAGTATCTAAACCATAATGATTCGCCTCACTTCTCGGTGGAAGTGCATCCATCGATTGGTACGAGAATCGAGACACATCAAACGATGTCTAGGTCGGGTCGGTCCACTTGGGTCAACGAGATTGACGATGTGGCGCGGGACCAATTGCGAACTCCCGCCGAAGTACGAGAGGTTAGCCTTGCGGATGCCTTCGCTGCGCAGCATAAGCAGTTGGAGCAACTCGGAGCCGGTGATATGGGGCGATGGGCCCCTACGGGTTCATCTGCCAACGCCTGCACAACAGCAGTGTGCGATGTCCTTCGTGCTGGGGGAGTGGATGTGCCTGGGCCGACTGGAGCACAGGAGTATTTGTATGGTATGTTTGGTATTCCTATGAAGGGGGCGCCAAGATGATGGAGTGTGAGCGTCACGGGCTTAGTTTTATTAGTCGCTGCTGCGCCCATGTTGCGGTGGCTGTGGATGAAGGATTGCCTCTGGGTGTGGGTGTATTTGTGGACAGGATGACAGATGTTCATCATCTGTGTGCTGCGTGCGTCGCGCCGGTTGAAACATGGCTTTCTGAGTATCGACGAGGCGCCCCACCAACGCTTGAACCGGACTACTCTAGGGATGCCATGTGTGGTGAGTGCTTGCGTGAGTGGTACAGAGCTAACGGCCTAGGCGACCTCAGTATTGCAGTGCAAAAGGCACGCGAAGACCGCCTTAAAATCGAGCAAGAGCGTGATGGCTGACACTGGGCTTCGTCCGCTTCCCTGGACACCTCCGATGTGGTGGTGGGACGGAGCGGGAGAAGAAGAGGGGGCAGCGACGTAACTTCAGCCCCGAATTCAAGGCCGGAGCGGTGAATCTGGTGCTGGAATAGGGTAAGTCCGTCGCGGAGGTGGCGAGGGACTTGGACTTGGCGGAGGCGGCCTTCCGCCGGGGGTATCCGTCCGGCAAACGACGTGGTGAGGGGCGTTGAGTGAGGAGCCGCCGCCGTGGACCCTGGCGTGCATGTCGAAGCCGGTGGATGTTGCTGAGCACGGTGGTTGATGGAAACCGGGCCCGTTTCGGGTCGGCAGGGTGATGGGAAGTGGCTAAGGGAGTGCGAGTCGGCCATCAGCGAGCCGGTTTCTTGCGTGTGGCTGTCGGTGATGTTCGCTCGTCGGCTGGCGGGAGGACGGGGCGCGGCGTGGTGCCGCTACGGCAGCCGTAGCCAGCCGGGTGCGAGTAGGCGGTGGGAGGAGGGCGGACACCCTCCTGCCCACCGATGCCCCGCGAGAAGACTGTGACGAGAGCCTCGTATCCGTCCGGCAAACGACGTGCTGAGAGGCGTTGAGTGAGGGGGCGGCGCCGTGGACCCTGGCGTGCATGTCGAAGCCGGTGGGGAAGCAGGAGTGGTTCCGGGGCGTCGAAGCGTTCCAGGCGAGTGGGCTGACGCAGCAGGAGTTCTCGCGGCAGAGCGGGCTGCGGCTGAGCACGCTGCAGTCGTGAGTGTACCGGCGCCGACGCCAGCCGGCCAGGAAGCCGTAGCCGGTGGAGGTAGCTGTCGCGCCGCAGCTGAGTACGAAGCTGCTCGAGGTGGTGCTGGCCAGCGGAGCGCGCCTGCGGTTCTCCATGGACACCGACGTCAACTACGTGGCGCGGCTCGTTATCGCGCTGGGGCGGTGAGGTGGTGTTCTCGCTGCCTGCGTCGGTGCGCGTGGTGTTGGCGACGGAGCCGGTGGACATGCGCAAGTCGATAGATTGCCTCATGGCGATGCTGCTGGACGGCATCGACGTGGCCGAGGTGAGGAGCCAGCCCGCCTGGACGCCTCCCGGGCGTACGGGCACCTGATGCGCCCGGGACGCAGCGCGGTGGCGTGTTGAGGTGGAGTGCCGCGGGAGCTACCTCAAGACCGCTTCTGCCCTTGGCGCGAGGAGGCGGAGGACCTCAAGGCGCGCCTGACGTCACTGGAGGCGAAGATGGCGACGCTGGAGCGCCACGTCTTCCGTCGCAGGGCAGAGAAGTTGCCGACGGTGGCCGACGAGCTGCGAGAGGACGGGGGCAGATCGGCAGCGCCAGGAGGGCCTCCACTTGGAGAATCCGGCGGTTGGCAGTCCCAAACCCATTCGCGCGACAATGGTTCTCTTGCTGCAAGGCCCCGAGCGCCATGAACATACCATCCCATCTCGTGAGTACCACGAGCCTGATCAGCAGAGCATTCCCGGATGGAATACCAGAGACCGGCTACCTGCCGCTCTTGGCAGTGCTGTACCCGCATATGGTCGATGAGCAGCTTGTGGAGGTCGTGGGTCTATTCACGGGATGCGCTCGTGGCGTCGTCCTGAATGACGTCTATGCGGCAGGCCCAGGTCTTGGCCTAGCTCCCGATTGAGTTGCCGCCGTTCGTGCCCGGCTCGCTTCTGCTGGGCTAGGTAAATAGGGCCTGGAGGACTGAGCAGTTTTGAGTTGGCAGGCTGGGACGCTGGCTCCTTGAGCCTCACCGCCTTCCTCGTTGTTTCCCGTCAGAACGCCGTGCCGTTCACCCGCCGCCCAGGCGAAGCCTCAACACCGGCTGACAGCTGCGTATGCGGCATCCACGTCCCGGTGGAGCTCCCGTCCGGGCTCCGGTTGTAGGAGATGCCCACCTCCGTGTCCTGATACCCCGCGCTGTCCTGCACGGTGTTGTCCGGCCGCACCAGGAGCACGGTGTCGCCGCTGCTGCCCGTGTTGACGCCCCGGTTGAAGTACAGCCCGCCTCCCGAGGCCGCCGTGGCGTTCGTCGCGCCCGTGGGCACCGCCGTCGGACCCGAGTACACGACGTACGACTTGCCCGGCTGAATCATCGTCCCCGCCGGGAATACGTGCCGCGTGTCGTCTTCGCCCGCGTAGGAGCTGGCGTCGTGAATCTTCCAGCCACCCAGGTCCACCGCCGTGGTGCCTGTGTTCACCAGTTCGACGAACTGCTGGTCATAATCCGGCATCGTGGTGCCCGGTTTGTTGTGCGACTGCGGCAGGTACTCGTTGATGAACACCTTGTACTGCGTCCCGCCCGTCCCCGT